>DAMAFT010000611.1:0-3271 GCA_031995805.1 Massilia sp. | reverse complement strand
CGGACCCGCAGGCGCTCGTAATCCGCACCGGCGCCTTCTTCGGCCCCTGGGACGAGCATAACTTCGTCAGCTCGGCCGAGGACGCGCTGGGCAACGGCCGCGCATTCGTCGCGGCGGGCGACACCACGGTAACGCCGACCTACGTGCCGGACCTGGTGAACACCTGCCTGGACCTGCTGATCGACCGCGAATGCGGCATCTGGCACCTGAGCAACGGCGAGGCGATGAGCTGGGCCGGGCTGGCGCGCCGTGCCTGCGCCGCGGCCGGCATCGACGCGGGCGGGTTGCGCGAGCAGCCGGTCGCCGAACTCGGCCTGCGCGCCGCGCGGCCCGGCAACAGCGCGATGACCAGCGAGCGCGGCCTGCTGCTGCCATCCTTCGACGACGCGCTGGCGCGCTACCTGCGCGAGCGCGAGCTGGCGAGCGCGACCCGGGACGCGGCGGCGCAACCGCTGTCCCGGTCCAGGGAGGCGTAATTACAACAGCCGGGGTCTTGCCAACCCCGGCTGTCATGTTTCATATGCCTCCTCCATGGCATAGTATTTACCTCAAGCATAGTCGTTGATACACTGGGTTACATAGCGTTACTTTACGCAACTTTAGTGTATCGAGGTCAACCATGTCTGTCGTGTCGCGCTCCCTTCCTCCGCAGTCGCATGCCGGAGGATGCCCGTGAAGCTCTACACGCCCGAACCTGGCCTGGCCGAACGCCTGCTCGCCAACGCCGTTCCATCCGTCACGCTGCGCTCGGCAGTACCTGCGCACTTGAAAGGGCTGCGCCACCTGCGCGAACTGGGCAAGATCCGTTTGCGCGCCCTGCTGCACCGGCGCCTGGCGCCGCACTGGCTGCACCTGCTCAATTCGCATCCCGCGTTCTCGGAATACGTGCGCCATTGCCCGCGCTTCCTGTACAAGGTCTTCCGTCCCTACAGTAGCCACGCCTTGAACCCGGACCAGCGCCTGGACGCGATCCGCGCCCACTACCTGTTCATGTTCCGGCGCGGCCTGGGCCAGACGGTGGCGCGCGCCAGCCAGGGCCACGTCGTGCTGGCCGAGGCGACCGGCAAGAGCGGCCTGCCCTACCAGGTCCGGCTGCGCACCGTGGACATGTTCGACCGCGAGGGCGAGCTGGTGCTGCAACTGGCGCAGGACGACAAGATCGTCTACACGGTGGCGTTCACGGTGGCGCCGCGCGACGGCCTGCCGGCGCTGTCGATCGGCTGCATCCAGGGCGGCAAGACGGACGATGCGCGCGAAGCGATCCGCCTGGCGACGCGCGACCTGCACGGCGTCCGTCCGAAGCAGCTGATGGTGACGCTGGTGCGCCAGCTGGGCCACGAATACGGCTGCGAACGCCTGCTGATGGTATCGAACCGCAACCGCGTGATCTACAAGGCGATCCGCAACGGCCGCGTGCTGGCCGACTACGACCAGTTGTGGGAAGAGCTGGGCGCTGCCAGGCGCACCGACGGCGACTACGAAATGCCATGCGCCCCCTTGGCGCCGCCCGACATGGAGTCGATCCCGTCGAAGAAGCGCTCGGAAGCACGCAAGCGCCACGAACTGGTCGCGGCCCTGGCCGAAGGCGTCTGCATCCGCCTGCGCGCCCGCCAGTCGCTGCCGACCGCGGCCATGCTCGCAGCGGGCTTCTAGACCTAAATCAAGTCTTCACCCCACGCTACCCACATCACTCACTCGCCCTTGCGCCCTCACAAACCGGGGTCAGAGCCCGGCTCTGACCCCGGTTTGATGAATCTCAATCCGGTGGTGCTTAAAGGAAAATGCGTGGAAGGCGATACTTGAACTACTTCTTCAGGATCGGTGCGAGCTCGCTCCACACCAGGTCCACGCTCATCTTGTTCATGCAATCGTGGTGGCCCAGCGGGCATTCGCGCTTGCGGCAGGGCGAGCACTCCAGGCGCAGCGAGACGGTGCGGGCCATGTCGGACAGCGGCGGCGCGTAGTCGGGGTCGGTCGAGCCGTACAGCGCCACCACCGGGCGGTTCAGCGCCGAGGCGATGTGCAGCAGGCCGGAGTCGTTCGAGACCACCGCGCCCGCCTGCGCGATCAGGGCGATCGCATCGTCCAGCGAGGTCTGGCCGGACAGGTCGACGATGCCGCCGGCGGCACTGCCGGCCGCGTCGCGCACCTGCTCGCACGTCTCGCGGTCGTTGGGCGAGCCAAGCAGCACGATCTGCACCCCCGGCACGGTGGCGGCCACGCGCGCGGCCAGGGCGCCGTAGTGCGCCGGCGGCCAGCGCTTGGCGATGCCGAATTCGGCGCCCGGCGCGAACACGACCAGCGGCCGGTCGAGGGCCAGGCCCAGGCGCGTGCGCACGTCGTCGGATTCCTCGCCGCCCACCACCAGGAACGGCCGCACCGGCTTCGGCGTGGGCAGTTCCGGCGCGCGCGCCAGCGCGGAATAGAACGGCACCATCGAGCGCGACTCGTCGTCGTGGTGCATCACGTTGATCATCCCGTAGCGCATCTCGCCCTTGTAGCCGACCCGGCGCGGGATGCGCGCCAGCCACGGGATCAGCGCATACTTGAGGGTGTTCGGCAGCACGTAGGCGTCGCCGTAGCCGCGGCTCTTGAGGATGCGCGCGTACTTCAGGCGCTCGCCCAGCTGCAACGCGCGGTGGCGGAACGGCGTGACGAGGATGTCGTCGGCTTCCTGGATGCGGCGCCACACCGGCACCACCTGCGGCGGCGCCAGCACGTCGATGGGACGCTCCGGATGCTGCTGCTTGAGCATGCGCAGCAGCGGCTGGGCCATCACGGCGTCGCCGATCCAGTTCGGCGAGATGACGAGGGTGCGCACCTTGCCGCTCATGAGGTCTCCGCCGCGCCAGCGAACTGCAGGTGGTACAGCTTGGCGTACATGCCGCCGCGCACCAGCAGCTCCTCATGCGTGCCCTGCTCGACGATGCGGCCGTGCTCCATCACCACGATCAGGTCGGCGCCCTCGATGGTCGACAGGCGGTGCGCGATGACGAAGGTGGTGCGGCCCGCCATCAGCGTGTCCAGCGCCGCCTGCACGGCGCGCTCGGACTCGTTGTCCAGGGCCGAGGTGGCTTCGTCCAGGATCAGGATCGGCGCATCCTTGTAGATCGCGCGCGCGATCGCCACGCGCTGGCGCTGGCCGCCGGACAGGCGCATGCCGTTCTCGCCGATGTTCGTGTCCACGCCCTCGGGCAGGCGCGCCACCACGTCGTCCAGGTGGGCGGCCCGGAGGGCGGCCTGCAGGCGCGCCTCGTCGACCTCGTCGACG
>DAMAFT010000610.1:0-3280 GCA_031995805.1 Massilia sp. | reverse complement strand
GGTGATCGGTACCTCGAGCAGGCCGTCCGGGCCGTTCGGGTAGAAGGCGAAGCGCGGCGCGTCCGGCATGCCGTAGTGGTCGTGCGCCACCGGGTAGATGCTCGAGCTGTAACGGTAGCCGGCTTCGCGCAGCACGTCCAGCGCCCACAGGTTGTCGCGGCCGATCGAGAAGCTGGGCGCGCGGTAGCCCAGCACTTCCTGGCCGCCGATGTCTTCCAGCAGGGCCTTGGCCGAGCGCACGTCCTGCATGAACTGGGCGCGGTCCTGGTCGGAGGCGCGCAGGTGGCCGTAGCCGTGGCTGGCCAGTTCGTGGCCGCCGGCGACGATGCGGCGCACCACGTTCGGATGGCGCTCGGCGATCCAGCCCAGCGTGAAGAAGGTCGCGCGCACGCCATGGCGGTCGAACAGGGCCAGGATGCGGTCCATGTTCGCCTCGACGCGGCATTCGCGCGTCGGCCAGCTGGCGCGGTCGATGTACGGCGCGAAGGCCGAGACCTGGAAGTAGTCCTCGACGTCGCAGGTCATGGCGTTGCGGATGCGTTCTCCGGGTGCCGGCGCCGGTCGCGCGGCGAGTTCATACATGTTCATTTCTGGTTGTCCACGTGATGGGTTGCCGTTTCGTTCGGGGTGGCGACGATCTTCTTCAGGATCGACAGCACGGAGACGATCGATTTCTCCAGGCGCATCATGCGCTCGTCCAGCATCTCGACGCTGCCGGCGCGGCGCTCGCCGCGGCGCTCGTCCAGGTGCGGGTCGCGCGCCGGCGCCTGGCCGGCCGGCGCGTACGCGTCGTGCGCGGCGCTAGCCTCGGCCGGGACGGCGGCGGCAACGGCGCGCTCGCCGGCCAGCGGTTCCGGTAACTGGTATTCCTCGTCGATGTCGCGGATGACGGTCTCGATCTCGTCCGCGCCGAACGCGTGCAGCTCTTCCAGGTAGCCCATCAGCAGCACGCGGTCCATCAGCGTGTTGACCTTGCGCGGGATGCCGCCGCTGTAGGCGTGGACGGCCGCATGGGCGCCCTCGTCGAACGCGGGATCGCCCTGCCAGCCGACGGTGGCCAGGCGGTGCTCGACGTAGGCGCGGGTTTCCTGCGCATCGAGCGGGCCCAGGTGGTAGCTGGCGATCACGCGCTGGCGCAGCTGCTGCATGCCGGGGCTGTGCAGCGTGGCGCGGAACTCGGGCTGGCCGAGCAGGAAGGTCTGCAGCAGCGACTTGTCGTCGGTCTGGAAGTTCGACAGCATGCGCAGTTCCTCGACCGTGCGCGCCGACAGGTTCTGGGCCTCGTCGATCACGAGCAGGGCGCGCTTGCCCTGGTGGTCGACGTCGCACAGGAATTTTTCCAGCCGGGTCAGCAGGTCGGTCTTGCTCGCGCCTTCGTACGGCAGGCCGAAGGCCGAGACCACCATGCGCAGCGTGTCGTCCGGATCGAGGTGGGTGTTGACGATGTGGGCGGCGACGATCTGGTCCGACGGCAGCCGGTTGAACAGGTTGCGCACCAGCGTGGTCTTGCCGGCGCCGACCTCGCCCGTGACGACGATGAAGCCTTCGCCCTGCGACAGGCCGTAGTCGAGGTAGGCCATGGCGCGCTTGTGGCCCTTGCTGCCGAAGAAGAAGTGCGGGTCGGGACGCAGCTGGAAGGGCTTGGCGGAAAATCCGTAGTAGGTCTCGTACATCTGTGGCTCCGCTTAATACTGGACGGAAAGGGCGGCCGCGATGGCGTTCTCGTGGTACGTGTCGCTGCTGGCCGTGCCGAAGCTGCCGATCACATGGCGCAGCTCGAGGACGCCGCGCACATGCCGGTCGATCTGGCGGCTCATGCCTAGGTGCCAGCGCCGGTTGTTGCTGGCGATGCCGGTGTCGAGCGACTGCGCGCGCACGGCGTACACGCCGGCCTGCATGGTGGTGCGCGTCGACAGCCGGTACTCGGCATCGGCGGACGCGCCGCGCTGGCGCACGTTGTCGTTGAGCGTGGCCAGCTGGTTGCCCAGCAGGGCGCTGTCGCTCTGCTGCAGCGACAGGGCGGCGCGCTGGTCCTGGAACAGCGACAGCGCCAGGTTGCTGCGCGCGCCGCGCAGCACGGCGCCCAGTTGCAGGCGCTTGGCGCGCACGTAGCGGTTGCTCAGGAAGTTGACGCTGTCGGCCAGGCTGGCCGGCAGGCCGGCCGACGCCATGTAGGCCTGCACCGCGGCGCGCCGCTGGACCGGATCGGGATACGCGCTGCTGAACATGCTGTCGAGCATCGCGGCCGTGTCGATGGCGGCCGGCAGCAGGAATTGCGAGCGGCTCGTCGTGATCTCGTCGCTGTAGGTCGCGCTCCAGACCGTGTGGCGGGTGCGGTGGCTGGCGTCGAGCGAACCGGTCTTGCCGAAATAGCGGTGGCCGAACGAGGCCTGCACCTTGGTGCGCGCCGTCGGCGTCCAGATGAGGCCGGTGCTCCAGCTGGCGCCGGACGTGCTTTCGTTCAGGGTCGCGTAGTCGTAGCTGTCGTAGCCGGCGCTGGCGGTCAGGCTCAGCTGCGGCCGCACGCGGTAGCGCAGGCCGGCGATGAGGTTGTCGAGCGAGGAGCGGCCGCCGATGCGGTTGTTCAGTTCCTGCCGGTTGTACGAGACGTTCCAGCCGAGCATGGCGGACGAGGTGCCGCTGCTCAGGTCCAGCAGCGTCGTGCTGGCGACGCTGCTGCCGTAGCCGTCGTAGCTCGCCTCGACCGAGTCGCGCGTGAAGCGCGCGGTGGCGGTGGCGCTGTTGCCGAAGCGGTGCTGCAGGTAGGGGCTGATGCGCCAGGTGCTGACCTCGGTGCGGTTGACGCTCGAATACGGGCTGCCGGTCAGCGGGCCGAAGGCGGAGACCGCCTGGCGCTGGCTGCTGGCGCCGGCGTCGACGAACAGGAACTGGTCGACCAGCATGGCGCGGGCGTCGGCCTGGTAGCGGCGGTCGCTGTCCTGGACGTTCGGCGCATCCTTGTTGCTGTACGAAAACACGCGCCATTGCGCGGAGGCGTTCAGCGTCAGGTGCGAGCCTGCGGACTGCACGGCCAGGCCGGGCGCGGATTCGGTGACGAAGGAGTGGTGGGCGATGCTGTCGGGTTCGGCCGAGATATTGGTCGAATACGTTTCGCGCAGTTCGGCCAGGGGCGTGATCTTCCAGTCGGCGCGGCATTCGGCCGACAGCAGCATGGCCGCCAGCGCCAGCGGCGCCAGTTTCAGCAGCGGCGGCAGGGCGGCCCCGCGTGGATCCGGCAGCTCAGCCGTAGTGATAGTCATACGTTTCTTCGATGCCGGGG
>DAMAFT010000609.1:0-3292 GCA_031995805.1 Massilia sp. | reverse complement strand
CGGCTGGAACAGGATCACTTCGACGCGAGGGGCACCCACAGCTTCTGCAGCATCCCGCTCACCGCATCCGCCGGCGCCGGCCGGCCCAGGTAGAAGCCCTGCACCAGGTCGCAGCCGTATTCTTCCAGCAGCACCAGCTGCTCGCCGGTCTCCACGCCTTCGGCCACCACCACCATCTTGAGGCCGTGCGCCATCGCGATGATGGCGCGCGTGATGGCCGCGTTCTCGGAATCCTGCGGCAGGCCGCTGATGAAGCTGCGGTCGATCTTCAGGGCGCGCACGTCGAAGCGCTTCAGGTAGTTCATCGACGAATAGCCCGTGCCGAAGTCGTCGATCGACAGGTACACGCCGATGCCGCGCAACTGTTCCAGCGTGGCCAGCGTCGCCTTGGCGTCGTCCATCAGCGTGCTCTCGGTGAGTTCCAGCTCCAGCAGGCGCGGATCGAGCCCGGTGTCGTGCAAGGCCGACAGCACCATGCGGCCCAGGCTCTCGTCCTTGAACTGCCGGGCCGACAGGTTCACCGCCATGCGCACCGGGCGCCGCGCCAGCTGCTGCCAGCGGCGCGCCTGGTTGCAGGCGGTGCGCAGCACCCATTCGCCGATCGGGACGATCAGGCCGGTCTCCTCGGCCAGCGGGATGAACTCGGTCGGCGGGACGATGCCGCGCTCCGCGTGGCGCCAGCGCACCAGCGCCTCGACGCCGACGATCTCGGACGAGCGCACGTCGAGCTGCGGCTGGTACAGCAGGTACAGCTCGTCGTTCTGCAGCGCCTTGCGCAACCCGACCTCGAGCCTCACGTGGCTCATGATCTGCATCGTCAGCGAGGACGAATACAGCTTGGCGTTGTTCTTGCCGCAGTTCTTGGCGTGGTACATCGCGGTGTCGGCGTATTTCAGCAGCGAGGTGCAGTCGTCGCCGTCCTCGGGGAACAGCGAGATGCCGATGCTGGCGGTGACGAAGATCTCGTTGCCCTCGATGATGAAGGGGCGGCGCATCGCGTCCTTCACGCGGTGGGCGACGTTGAGCGCATGCTCGACGCGGTCCAGGTCGGGGATCAGGATCGTGAACTCGTCGCCGCCCAGGCGCGCCAGGTTGGTGCCCTGGCGCGCTTCCGTAGCGGCGGCGCTGGCGTCCGCTCGCACGATCGGGTCGCCGCGCGTCATCAGGTCGTTCGGGCGGATGGTCTCGCGCAGGCGCTCAGACACCTGCTTGAGCAGCTGGTCGCCGACGTTGTGGCCGAGCGTGTCGTTGATGCGCTTGAAGGCGTCCAGGTCCATGAACAGCACGGCGAATTTCTTGTTGCCGATCTTCGAGCGCTGCAGCTCGCGCTCGAGCATCTCGAGGAAGGCCTGGCGGTTCGGGATGCCGGTCAGGCTGTCGGAATAGGCCAGGCGCCGGATCTGCTCCTCGGCGCGCTTGCGCTCGGAGATGTCGCGCACCAGGCCGAGCACCTCGGCCGGGCCGGTGGCGACCAGGCGCGCCTCGAAATGCCGGGTCTCGCCGAAGTGCACCAGCTCGTACTCGACCGAGCGCACCTGGCGCATCTGCAGCGCCGCCGCCACCTGTTCCAGCAGGCGCGCGGCGATGTCCCGGGGCAGCACGTCGCTGACGTGGCGCCCGACGATGGCGCCGGCCGGCATGGCGTCGCGCGGGACGTTGCCGCGTCCGGGCGTCTCCCTGCCGGGCTCGTAATCGAGGTAGACGCCGTCGCGCGACATGCGGAAGAAGGTATCGGGGATCGCGGCCAGCACCGCGCGGTTCTGGGCGTCGGCGATGCGCAGGCGCACGATGGCGTCGCTGGCGCGCAGCACGTACAGCACGCGGTGGCCCAGGATCGGCCAGTTGATCGGCTTGGACACGAAGTCGGTGGCGCCGGCCTCGTAGGCGTTGGTGACGGCCTCGAGATCGTCGCCGCCGGTGACCATCACGATCGGCACCGTGGCGCCGCCGGCGGAGTCGCGGATCGCGCGGCAGGCGGCGAAGCCGTCCAGCGCGGGCATCTCGACGTCCATCAGGATCAGGTCGGGCGCGCGCTCGGCGGCCAGCGCCACGGCCTGGGCGCCGTCGGCGGCCTCGATCGCCTGCAGGCCGACGCTTTCCAGCATCTCGACCATCAGCAGGCGCATCACGGGATCGTCGTCGGCAACCAGGACGACAGTGGAAAACGGCGCACGCTGGGTGGGCTGGCTCGCTGGCATCTCAGGTTTCCTTTTCTAGCATGGCGGTGAGCGAGTGGCGGACGGCCTGGAATTCCTGTTCCATGTCGACCAGGAGCGCGTCGGCTCCGTCGGTGGTGTCGGTGCGGCCCAGGTGTTCCATGGCCTTGCACAGCGCGGCGAGCGAATCGGCGCCGACGTTGGCGCTGGCCGACTTCAGCGTGTGGGCGATGCGGCGCACGCCGCCCGCGTCCATGCCGTCGATGGCGTCGCGCAGCACGCGCAACTGCTGCGGCGTGTCGCCGACGTAGGCGGCGACCACCTTCTGCACCAACGCGTCGCCGCGTTCGCGGTTCAGGGCGCGGATCTTGTCCAGCGCTGCGCGGTTGACGGCGTCGCGCCGGATCGCCGCGACGGTTTCCGGCGGCAGCCGCGGCGGCGCGTCGTCGTGGTGGACGGTGGCGGCCAGCGGCTGCGCCATCCAGCGCCCGATCACGGCCGCCAGCTGCTGCTGGGTGAAGGGCTTGGACAGGTAGTCGTCCATGCCGGCCGCCAGGCAGGATTCGCGGTCGCCCTGGAGGGCGTTGGCGGTGATCGCGATCACCGGCAGGACGCGTCCGCTCCCGCGCTCGTGCCCGCGCCCGGCCTCGCGCTCCTCGCGCCGGATCGCGGCGGTGGCCGCGAAGCCGTCCATCAGCGGCATCTGGCAATCCATCAGCACGGCGTCGTACGGGACCTTGTCGGTGGCGGCGCGCACGGCGTCCAGCGCTTCTTGGCCGTTGCGCGCGCAGTCGACCTGCAGGTCCAGGCTTTCCAGCATGGCCTTGGCCACCTCGACGTTGACCGGATTGTCCTCGGCCAGCAGCACGCGCCGGCGCCGCGGGCGGCCGCTGTCGGCGTGCGGGGGACGCGGCGGCACGAAGCGCGGCGCCGGCGCCACCTGGCCGCGCGGGCGTGTCGCCAGGCAGGCGAACAGGTCGGCCGCGCGCGCCGGCTTGACCAGCTGGTAGGCCACGCCGGCCGTGCGCCGCTGCACCGGGTCGGCGGCCAGCCGCTCGGGACTGAGCAGCACCAGCCGGGTCGGGCGCGTGGCCGGATCGCCCTTGATGCCGGCCGCCAGCAGCAGGCCGCTGGAA
>DAMAFT010000608.1:0-3293 GCA_031995805.1 Massilia sp. | reverse complement strand
CCTGCGGGCCGCAGCCGCTCTTGATCAGGAACAGCGCATAGAAGCCGTCGACCATGATGTCGACGAGGGCGGGTGGAGCGGGGGGAGTGGCCGCGGCCTGGGCGCGGCGGTCGACGTGGGGTGTCATGCTGCGATCGCTATCAGTTCGAGTTTGAGGTCGCGGATCCCGTTCGGCACATAGATCGAGATCGCCTGGGCTTTCAACATGCTGTCGTACAGGACGCCGCGGTTCTCCAGCACGAAATACACCATGTCCGGACGCACCGGCAGCGCCGCCGGCACCTGCGGCGCATGCGCCAGGCGCACGCCGGGCATGGCCGACAGCACCAGCTTGTCGACGTCCTCGGGCGCGCCGATCTTGAAGCGCAGCGGCACGACCTCGACCAGCTGCAGCGCCGGCAGGTCCGCCGCCACGCCCAGGTACAGCGTCGTGTGGGCGTCGATCTTGCCCGAGTCGAGCGCGCCCAGGTGGTAGGACGGGCGCTCGTGCGCCAGCGCGATCGCGAAGTACTTGGACGAGATCACGGTATCCAGCAGTTCGCGCAGGATGGCGTCCAGTCGCGCGAACGCCGGTCCCGGATCGTGGTGCGCGTAGGCCGGCAGGTCTTCCAGGCGGATGCCGCGCGAGAAGGTCATCAGGCCCCCGGCCAGCGCCAGCAGGTCCTGGAACAGGCGCTCCGGGTGCAAATCGCGCTGCGCCAGGTAGTGGCCCAGCGCGGCGTGGCCGGCGCTCACGGTATGCAGCAGCCAGAACGAGGCGACGTCGCCGCCGCGCAGCTCGATCACGTTGCGGCCCGGCTCGCGGTAGTGGCCGTACAGCGCGTGGACCTTGGCCAGCAGCTTTTCCATCAGGCGCACGAGGCGCGCATGCAGGCCGGGCGCGCCGTCGATCGACAGGCTGGGCGGCGTGAACGCGTGGTCGATCTCGAAGCCGCCGGTCGCCACGCGGTGCAGGCGCACGAGCGGGAAGCTGTCGTAGGCGTCGAGCGGCTCGAGGTCGGGCACGAGGCGCACGGTCTTGGTGAGGTAGGCGACCGGCGCCGGCGTGGATTCGCCGAACAGGTCGTCGGTATCGTGCTCGCGCTGGCCGTAGCGCAGCAGCTGCGGCGCCGCCTGTTGTTCCGGCGGGACGCCGCCGCGCGCCGCGCAGTTCTCGCCGTGCAGCTTGAGCGCGGGCAGGGCGGCGTGGAAGGTGAGCGACTGCACATCGGGCGGCAGGTCGCCCAGCCGTACCTGCTGCGGCAGCGCGTCCGGCCCCGGCGCGCGCACGATCTCGCCGTCCGGGAAGATCAGCGCCAGCTCGACCACGCGCAGGACGTCGGCCCGCAGCGCGTCGGCATCGATCTCGAGCCGCCGCACGCCCCAGCAATACGGGTGCAGCGCGCTGGCCGTCTCGGCCAGGCGCGCCTCGTGGTAGCGGTCCTGCTGCTGGAAATGCTGGGGGCGCAGGAACAGGCCTTCGCCCCACAAGACTTTCGCGGGTGTGTTCACGGAACTCTCCGGTTGGCGGCAATGCGCGATAGCGAACGACGATAGCGTTCTAGCTTGCTGGAAACTTTTTGGAGGTTATTGACACCGCACAAGCGACAGCGGCTTGGCCGGATTGGCCGCCTGCGCGCCGGCGCCGACGCTCAGCGCGCAGGCATGCAACCCGATCGTGATGCCGGCCCGCGCCGCTTCCTCGGCCGGGAATACCAGGCGCCAGGCCTGCGGCGCCGGCGCATGGAACAGGGCGACCACGCCGATCCAGCCGGCTTCGCGTCCCAGCTTTTCCTGCAGCTCGAGGCGCTGGCCGGGGACCAGCATGACCTCGCGCACTTCGACCAGGTCCGCCCCCAGCGCCTCGCGCTCGGACTGCGGCGCCAGGAAGGCGGCATACGGCGTTTGTTCGAAGGCAGTGCGCTGGCGCAGCTTCAGCACGCGCACCAGCAGGGCCAGCGGCCGGCCGCGCGCATCCACGTTCAAGCGCGGCGCCGCGTGCAGGCGCAGGACGACCTCGCGCGGCGGCTGCAGCGCTTCGGGCAAGGCTGCGGGAAGCGCCGGCTTGCGCAGGCCGGTCGCTGCCAGTGCGGCGCCGGCCAGCGAGCCGGACCCGCTGACGGCGCAGGCGGCGAGAGACAGGCAGGCCAACGCCAGGAGGGTAGAGCGCTTCGGTGGTGTCATGGATTTCCCTTGCTGAAAATAAAGAGCCACCGCAGATTTAACGGCAAGCGGCGCCGCGCTTCCTGCGTCCGCGCAACGCCGCTTTCGACCGTGCGCAATTTCCCTCCAAACCTGTGTTGATCCTACGCAACTCTTCGGAAAAACCGTCCGCCAATAATGGCGTCTGATTTCAACCCGGGAGAGCCAGATGACATTCCACCGCTTGATGCCGCTTGCCACGATCGCCTGCAGCGCGCTGCTGGTCGCCTGCGCCAGCACCGGCCCGGCGCCGGTCGCCGCCGTCAAACCCCTGCCGACCGTCGGCGCCGCCATGGCCGAGGCGGATGTCGCCGTGATGGCCGGCCAGAACGACAAGGCCTATGCGATCCTGCAGAAGGCCGGGGCCGGCTTTCCGACCGAGAAGACGCCGTGGGTGCGCATGGCGCAGATGCGCTTCGACGGCGCCAACTATGGCGAAGCGATCGTCAACGCGCTGGAGGCGCTGGAGCGCGATCCGGACGACACGCTGGCCAACAGCATCGTCGCCGTCAGCGGCCTGCGCGTGACCAGCAAGGCGCTGTCCGACCTGAGCCAGAAGAACAACCTGACGGGCAATGTGCGGACCGAGGCCCAGGAACTGGCCAAGCTGCTGCGCGCGAACCTGAACGAGACCGAGCTCGTGACACGTCCCGCCGCCGTGCGCACCCGGGACGCGGGGGGGAAGAAGGCGATCGCGGCGCCGTCCGCGACACGCGCCGCGAGCGACCCGTTCGGTGCGCTCAAGTGACGCGCCGTTTGCCAACCCCGACCCGGAGCCGCCATGGCCAAGAATGAAAGCGTGCAGAAGCGCCTGCAGAAGGTGCGCGCCCCGCGCGTGCAGATGACCTACGACGTCGAGATCGGCGACGCCATCGAGAACAAGGAACTGCCCTTCGTGGTGGGCGTGCTGGGCGACTTCGGCAGCGATCCCGACGCCGCCAGGAAGCGCCTGAAGGACCGCAAGTTCGTCAGCGTCGACACCGACAATTTCGACGAGGTGCTGGACGGCGTGGCGCCGGTCGCCAGCTTCCGCGTCGAGAACCACCTGTCCGACGAAGGCGGCGAATTCGGCGTGCGCCTGCAGTTCCGCTCCATGTCCGACAGGTGGTTCT
>DAMAFT010000607.1:0-3294 GCA_031995805.1 Massilia sp. | reverse complement strand
GGCCCGGGCTGCGCGCGCAGCACCCCGCCCTCGGGACCGGGCGGGTTGGCGGGGCGCGGCTTCGGCCAGGCCCGGTCCGGGGCACCGAAGTTGCCCCTGTCGTAGCAACAGATTCCCCGGTGTCGTCTTCAACGGCGTCTTCCCGTTCGTGTCGGCCCTGCCATTGCCGCACGCCTTGAAATCGATTCTTAGCGCAGGTGCGCGCGCAGCCCGGTCACGCCCGGCGCGACGTCGTCGGCCAGCAGGTGGCGGTCCGGATAGTCGCCGCCGTTCTGCGCGCGGTAGGGGATCGGCGCGTCCTCGAACAGGCCGCGCATGCGCGCTGCCAGCGCCGCCTTCGCGGCATCGACGCCGGCGCCGTCGATGCGGCCGGTGCCGTACACGGCGTGCGTCGGCAGCACCGCCATGCCGGGATATAACAGGGTGCCGTGGGTGATCGGGAACAGCAGCTCGTCGAGCTGGCCGTTGACGCCGCGCGGGGCGTAGTCGGCGGCCGGTCCGCCGGTCGTCACCGACAGCATGGCGCGCTTGCCGGCCAGGCCGCCCTCGCCGTAGCGGTGGCGGTTGCCGGCGTCCTTGTGGCCGTAGGCCAGGCCATAGGCGAACACGCGCTCGATCCAGCCCTTCATGATGGCCGGCATGCCGAACCACCACAGCGGGAACTGGAACACGACGGCGTCGGCGGCCAGCAGCTTGGCTTGCTCGTCCTGCACGTCGGCCGGCTGGGTGCCGCCGCGGAAGGCGTGGCCGGATTCGGCGACGAAGGACAGGCGCGCCGCATCCAGCCGCGCCGGGAAGTCGGCCTCGTCGTAGACGGCCTTCCAGCCCAGCGCGTACAGGTCGGAGCGCAGCACGGCGTGGCCCTGCGCGCGCAGGGCGTCGTGCGCGGCATCGGCCAGTTGCGCGGTGAGGGAAGCGGGATCGGGGTGCGCGTGCACGATCAGGACGGTCTTGCTCATGGGGTTCTCCAGTGGGTCGATGCGGCGCATTGTCGCGCCGCCGCCCGGCCCGGGGAATGCCCGCCGGCTTTTGGGGTAGTATCCAAAAAATGGATATCAGCCGCATCGACTTCAACCTGCTGGCGACGCTCGAGGCGTTGCTGGCCGAGCGCAGCGTGAGCCGCGCCGCGCGCCGCCTGCACCTGAGCCAGCCGGCCCTGAGCGCCCAGCTGGCGCGCCTGCGCGCGATGTTCGGCGATCCGCTGTTCGTGCCCAGCCACCGCGGCATGACGCCGACCCCGCTGGCCCTGCAATTGCAGCAGCCGCTGGGCGCCGCGCTGGCCCGGCTGCGCGACGTGGTCACGGCGGCGCGCGTGTTCGATCCGGCGCGCGACGAATTCACGGTGCGCATCGCGGCCTCGGACTACGTGCAGTCGGCGCTGCTGCTCGACTTCGCGCTGGCGCTGCGCGCGCAGGCGCCCGGCCTGCGCATCGCATTGCGCGCGGCCGATTCGGCGCGCCTGCCCGGCCAGATGGAGCAGGGCGAGGTCGACCTGGCCGTGCTGACGCCGGAGGGCATCGCCGACACGCTGCGTTCGCGCCCGCTGTTCGAGGAACGCTATGCCTTCATCGCGCGCAAGGGCCATCCGGCGCTGCGGCGCAAACTCGACGCCGGGCGCTTCTGCGCACTGGAACACGTGATGGTGTCGCCGCGCGGCGGCAGCTTCGCCACGCCGGTGGACGAGGCGCTGGAGGCGCTGGGCCTGCGCCGCCGCGTGGTGCTGTCGGCCTCCACCTTCCACTCGGTGCCGGACCTGGTCGAGCGTTCCGACCTGGTCGCCCTGCTGCCGGCGCGGCTGGCGGCCGGGCGCACGGGACGCACCGGAGGCCTGCGCGTGCTGGAACCGCCGTTCCCGGTGCCGGGCTTCGCCATCCACATGGCCTGGCACGACCGCAACCACGGCGACGTGGCGCAGCGCTGGGTGCGCGAGCGCCTGCTGGCGTTCGCGGCGCAGGCGTGACCGGCGTCGGGCGTGCGGCCGGGCTGCGCCCCTGACGCAGGCGTCGTGCAGGCATTCCAAAAGATAAACCTTGCCAAAACCTGATGAGAATAGTACTGTATGTTTATACAGTATTTTTTGGCATCACCCCATGAATTGCTCAGATTCCATATCTGCGGCGCCGGAGTCCTTGCATCCATCGCTGTGGCTTGCCTCGCAACTGGCGCGAGCGGCCACGCGCTGCATCGATACCGGCCACCCGATCCTGTCGGCCCAGCTTCCGGGCGGCGGCTGGCCGACCGGCGCCCTCGTCGACCTGCTGCTGCAGCAGCCCGGCATCGGCGAGATGCGGCTGCTGCGGCCCGCGCTGGCCCAGGTCGCCGCGCGCCGCGTCGTGCTGCTGCAGCCGCCGCATCCGCCGCAGGCCCTGGCGCTGGCCGCGCTGGGCGTGGCGCCGTCGCAGCTGATCTGGCTGCGCGCCGGCCGCGGCGCCGATGCGCTGTGGGCGGCCGAGCAGGTACTGCGCAGCGGCAGTTGCGGCGCGCTGCTGTTCTGGCCGGGGCACGAGCGCCAGGGCCACCTGCGCGGCGACAGCCTGCGCCGCCTGCACCTGGCCGCGCAGGGCGGCGACACGCTGTTCTTCATGCTGCGGCCGCTGGCCGTCGCCTCCGATGCGTCGCCGGCGCCGCTGCGCCTGGCGTTGCGTCCGCAGGCGGGCGGCATCGAGGTCGACTTCGTCAAGCGCCGCGGGCCGCAGCGCGATGCGCCGCTGTTCCTGCCGCTCGACCTGCCGCTGCCCATCAACCCTTACACTGTCCAACGCCATGCGACTCTGGATCGGCCTGCACCTGCCCCGGTTGCCGCTCGAGGTCTTCGCACCGAGCTGGTCCACTGACCCCGGCCGCGTCGTGCTCGAGCAGGAGCGCGTGCTGGCGGCCTCGCACGTCGCGCACGCGGCCGGCATCAAGACCGGCATGCGCCGCGGCGGCGTGCTGCTGCTGCTGCCCGACGCGCAGCTGCACGAGCGCGCGCCGCCGCGCGAAGCCGAGGCGCTGGGCGCGGTGGCGCTGGCGCTGCTGCAGTACACGCCGCTGGTGGCCGAGGCCGAGGAATCGACCCTGCTGATGGACGTCGGCGCCAGCCTGCGCCTGTTCGGCGGCGTGCGCGCGCTGTGCCGGCGCGTGCGCGCCGACGTGCGCGCGCTGGGCTTTTCCGCCAGGCTGGCCTGCGCGCCGACCGCGCGCGGCGCCTGGCTGCTGGCGCGCGCCGGCGCCGGGCGCACGCTCGGCATGCCGTCGCTGCTGCGCCGGCTCGACGGCCTGGCATTGCTGCTGGCGCTGCCGGCGCGGCCGTTC
>DAMAFT010000606.1:0-3297 GCA_031995805.1 Massilia sp. | reverse complement strand
GTTGGCGACGTCCTCGTAGATTAGCGCGAATACGAGGATGCGGCGGATCTCCTCGAAGCGGTCGCCGTTGACCATCATGTTCTCGCCGCCGTCGGCCGATCCGGTGCGGTCGTCGCCGTCGAGGGCGATGAACGGGCGCTGGTCGAAGCTGCCCCAGCGCTTGCCCAGCGCCTGGATGACGCCCGGCGTGCCGTCGGCCAGCTCGTACAGGCAACCCAGGTCGAGGTCGATGCCGCCGCTGCCCTGCTGCGGCGCGCCCTTGCCCAGGATCTTGCCGAAGAAGCCCTGCGCCGGCGCGGCCGCCGACACGGTCGCCGTACCGCGGTTCCAGTTCAGGTTGACGTGGATGCGTCCGTAGCCGCGGCCCGCGCGCTTGTCCAGCGAAACCTTGTCGCCGCGCTTGTCGAGCGTGATCTTCGACAGCGATATCTTGCTGGCCGGCGCTGCAGTGGGGGCCGGCGTCGGCGCGGCGGCCGGGGCGGTCGTGGGCGCACTCGTGGGCGCCGGCGCCGCTTCCTCGCCGCCGAAGTGCTTCAGCAGCGCCCCCAGGCCGCCGTCGAAGCCCTGCCCCACGGCGCCGAAGCGCCACTGGCCGTCGCGGCGGTACAGCTCGGCGAGGATCACCGCCTTCTCGGCGGCGAAGTCGGCGCCGGCCAGCGCGAACGCCACCGCGCCGCCCAGCTGCAGGCGCCCGTGCGCGAGCTCGCGCATGGTGCCGCCGCCGTCCAGCGCGGCGGTGAACACCAGCTTGGCGATCGACGCCGGCAGCGCGTCCAGGTCGACCTGGAACACGGCGCGTCCCGGCGACAGCGCCAGCGTCACCTCGCGCGCCGGGCTGGCCAGCTGGTTGTAGAACACCATGTAGCGGTCGTCGCCCAGGCGGTCGGCGGCGTCCAGGCCGAAGCACGAGATGTCGACGGGGTTGCCGGGGTGTTGCAGGTCGATGGCGACCTCGAAGCGGGACGACAGTCCCAGGTCGGACAGCTTGCCTTTCTGGCCGCGTGTGAAGGTATGCATGAGAGTCCTTGGCGAGTGAAACGGAGGGCGCTGCGGCCCGGCGACGCCGGTACCGGCTTGCCGCGCCAACTTATTGTCAGCCCGTCATTGTAGCGAAACGGCGGTGGATGCGAAGACGTGTCGAGATTACAAGCCGTGATGACACATTGATAGACGTAAATACTTTGCATATCTATGATGAAACCGTGCGAATCTATCGAAAAACCACATCATGCCTGGTCAATCCGAAGCATGCATTCCCGAGCTGCAGGTCGCGGTCCTGAGCAGCAAGAAGCGTCCCGCCGCCAGGCTGCTGCTGACCCTGGTAGGGCTGGCCCTGTTCTCGGTCGTCGCGGCGACCGCGTGGGAACTCTGGTCGTCGCGCCGCATGCGCTTCGAATCGGCGGAAAAATACACGTCCAACATGGCGCAGCTGCTGGCGTCGTACACCCGTACCGCCATGCGATCGGCGGAGCTCATCCTCGAGAGCGTCGCCCAGGACGCCGAATCGGAAAACCTCGGCCGCCCGCCCTACCAGGAAGCGCACAACCGCCTCACGCGCATGGCGGCCAAGGCGTCCGAACTGAGCGGCCTTTTCGTGTTCGATGCGCGCGGCGACGTCACCGCCAGCTCGCTGGGACGGCACACCGAGTTCAACGTCGCGGACCGCGAGTATTTCCAGTACCACCGCGACCATGCCGGCGTCCGGACGCACATCGGCATCCCAATCGTCAGCCGGTCCAACGGCGCCTGGGTCGTGCCGATCTCGCGCCGCCTGCAGCGTGCGGACGGCAGCTTCGCGGGCGTCGCCCTCGTGACCATGCGCCTGAGCATGTTCGAAAGCGTCTACCGGACGCTCAACGTGGGCGCCGCGGGCACGATCCTGTTCGCGACCGACGACGGCAGGCTGCTGTACCGGCGGCCGTTCCAGGAACAGCTGGTCGGCCGGGACATCTCCTCGGCGCCGCTGATGCGGCTGTACCGCACGCTGGGGCCGGCGGGCTCGGGCATCCTGACCGCCCCGATCGACGGCGTCACGCGCCTGTACAGCTACCGCCACCTGGGGGATTTCCCGCTGGTCGTCGCCGTCGGCCTGTCGGACGACGAGATCTATGCCGGCTGGGCGCATGCGGCCATCCAGGCCATGCTCGGCCTGCTGGTCGTCATCGTCCTGCTGGCCTGGATGAGCCTGCGCCTGCTGCGCCAGCTCGCGATCCGCGAGGGACTGGAACAGCAGCTCCAGCTCGTCAGCGCCGGACTGGCGCAGGCCAACCGCGAATTGTCGCAACAGGCGCTCAGGGATGGCTTGACCGGCCTGGGCAACCGCCGCGCCTTCGACCAGGCCATCCGCCTGGAATGCGCACGCGCGCAGCGGCACGGGGCGGTGCTGTCGCTGATCATGCTCGACGTCGACCACTTCAAGCTGTTCAACGACCGCTACGGCCACGCCGCCGGCGACGACTGCCTGCGCCGGATCGGCGGCGCCCTGCTGGCGCTGCAGCAGCGCCCGGTCGACCTGGCCGCCCGCTACGGCGGCGAGGAATTCGCGCTGCTGCTGCCGGCCACGGGGCCGGGCGGCGCCATGGTCGTGGCGCAGGACATCCTGGCCGCCATCCTCGCCCTGGACATTCCCCACCAGGACAATGCCGGGAACCGCGTGACGGTCAGCGTGGGCGTCGCCGGCACGACGAGCCTGCAGGACTGGAAGGGCACGCCGGACGAACTGGTGGTCGCGGCGGATGCGGCGCTGTACGAGGCCAAGCACCTGGGGCGCAACCGGGTGTGCGTCCACCATGGCGGCGTGGCATCCAGGGGCGCGGCGTAGCGTATCCCGCATGCACCGCGACTATTTATGTAAATGAGACTTGTTCTCATTTACATTCTTTGAAAACCTTGGTACAGTGGTTCCCGTTCCAAGGCGATCCTGCCAGGAACGGCAAGGAACATGCCGTGCACGCTGTGGGGGCAGTGCGCGGCGTGTTCCGGGCCCGGCAGGTGTGTCCTCCCCGCCTCTTCCCCCTGGGGGAAGAGGCGTTTTTTTGGCGCTGTTCCCGTTGGCTGTGGATGCGCACTGAACTGCCGAGCCGGCACCCGGTCCACCCCTGTCGCCATTGGTAGGGTACCGCCATGCAAGCCCCCTGTTTCGCAACGTGGTTGGCTGGACTGGCCTTGCCGAACCAGCCGCAGCGCCGGCAAGTCCTCGCTGCCTTGCCGCCATCAGCCGGGCTCGACCGCATCACCGCGCTGATCGGGCAGATCAGGCCGGCCTGCCGCCGTC
Source organism: Massilia sp. (assembly GCA_031995805.1). Lineage (GTDB taxonomy): Bacteria > Pseudomonadota > Gammaproteobacteria > Burkholderiales > Burkholderiaceae_D > Telluria. Next base: position 23 of record DAMAFT010000606.1, on the reverse strand, counting down.
GCCCGCGTTGCGCTTCCGTGCAT
>DAMAFT010000605.1:0-3301 GCA_031995805.1 Massilia sp. | reverse complement strand
CTCATCGTGCGCCACGGGCGCGCCGCGGACGACGTTCCCCGGCTGGCCGCCGAACTCGATGCGGAGTCGGTCTTCGCCAACCACGACTACGAACCGCAGGCGCTGCGGCGCGACCGCGCCGTGCTGGACGCCCTGCGCCGCGCCGGGCGCAGCCTGCAGACGTTCAAGGACCAGGTCGTCTTCGAACGGGACGAGGTGCTGACCCAGGCCGGCGGCCCCTTCTCGGTCTTCACGCCGTACAAGAACGCCTGGCTCAAGCGCCTGGCGGCCGAGCCCCAGGCGCTCGCGCCGTGGGACACGGCGCCGCACGCCGCCGCGCTGGCGCCGCCGCCGGCCGGCCATGCGCTGCCCACGCTGGCCGACCTCGGCTTCGCCGCACCGGCGGGGCCGCAGCCTGACGCCGGCATGACGGGGGCCGAACGCCTGCTGGCCGACTTCGCCGGCCGCCTGGCGCGCTACGACCGCGAGCGCGACTTCCCGGCGCTGGACGCCACCTCGCGCCTGTCGCTGCACCTGCGCTTCGGCACGCTGTCGGTGCGCCGCCTGGTGCGCATGCTGCAGGAACGCATCGCCGACGGCAGCGGCGGCCCGGGCGCACCGGTCTGGCTGTCCGAATTGATCTGGCGCGAGTTCTACATGATGATCCTGGCGCGCCACCCGCGCGTCGTGGATTCCTGCTTCAAGCCGGCCTTCGACGCGCTGCGCTGGGACGAGGGCGCGCAGGCGGACGCCCTGTTCGCCGCCTGGTGCGAGGGCCGCACCGGCTACCCGCTGGTCGACGCCGCCATGCTGCAGCTGAACCGCAGCGGCTTCATGCACAACCGCCTGCGCATGGTGACGGCGAGCTTCCTGACCAAGGACCTGGGGATCGACTGGCGCCGCGGCGAAGCCTACTTTGCGCGCCGCCTGGACGACTACGAGCTGTCCTCGAACAACGGCGGCTGGCAATGGGCGGCATCGACCGGCTGCGACGCCCAGCCCTGGTTCCGCATCTTCAATCCGGTGACGCAGTCGCGCCGCTTCGACCCGGACGGCGATTTCATCCGGACCTGGCTGCCGCAGTTGCAAGGATTGGCCGGCGCGGCGCTCCATGCGCCGTGGCTGGCGAAGCCGGCGGCGCTGGAAGCCGCCGGCGTGGTGCTGGGGAAGGACTATCCGCGGCCGGTGGTGGACCACGAGGAGGCGCGTGCGAGGACGCTGGCGCGGTTCCAGGCGTTGCGGGATGCGTGACGACGAATAGGAGCGACGGTCTTCAGGCCAGCAAGCCCTCGATCGCCGCCAGCAGCGCCTCCTCCTGGAACGGCTTGCCGAAATACGCATCCACGCCCAGCCCCAGCGCATAGTTGCGGTGCTTGTCCGCCGTGCGCGAGGTGATCATGATGATCGGCAGCGTGCGCGTGGCGGCGTCGCCGCGCACGTGGCGGGCCAGGTCGAAGCCGTCCATGCGCGGCATCTCGATATCCACCAGCATCAGGTCGGGACGGACCTGCTGCATCTGCTCGAGCGCGTCGACGCCGTCCTTGGCCAGCAGCACGCGGTAGCCCTCGCGCTCCAGCAGGCGCTGGGTCACCTTGCGCACCGTGAGCGAATCGTCCACGACCAGGATGGTGGCGATGCGTGGCGCCACGGCCGGCGCGGCATCGGCCGCCGCCGGCGCCGCGCCCGGCCGGCGCAGGTGCGCCCCCGGCAGCAGCACCGGGTTCAGGATCAGCACGATCTCCCCCGAGCCGAGCACGGTGGCGCCGGCGATGCCCGGCATGCGCGCCAGCTGGGGGCCGATGTTCTTGACGACCGCCTCGCGGTTGCCCAGCACCTCGTCGACCTGCAGCGCGATGCGCGCGCCGCCGTTGCGCAGGATCATCACCGGCGCCGAGCGCTGCCCGCCCGCACCGCCGGCCGCGCCCGCGCCACCCGGTTCGCGCAGCAGGTCCGGCAGGTAGTGCAGCGGCAGCGCCTCGCCCTGCACGTCGAACGCGCCGGCGCCGCGCGCGGCCTCGAGGTCGGCGGCGCGCACCTGCAGCACCTGCTCGACCAGCACGGCCGGCAGCGCATGGGTGCGCGCGCCGCTGGCCACCAGCACCACCTGGGTGACGGCCAGCGTCAGCGGCAGGTGGATGGTGAAGGCGGCGCCGCGGCCCGCCGCGCTGTCGACCTCGACGCGTCCGCCCAGCGCGCGCGCTTCCGAGCGCACCACGTCCATGCCGACGCCGCGGCCCGCCAGCTCGCTCAGCGTGGCGGCGGTCGACAGGCCCGGCTCGAACACCAGCTCGGCCGCGTCGCGGTCGGACACTTCCTCGCCCGCGGCCAGCAGGCCGGCGGCGCGCGCGCTGGCGCGGATGCGCTCCAGGTCGAGGCCGGCGCCGTCGTCGGCGAAGCGGATCTCGACCTCGTTGCCCTGCTGGCTGACCTGCACCAGCAGTTCTCCCGTCTCCGGCTTGCCGGCGGCAGCGCGCGCCGCGCGTTCCTCGACACCGTGCACGATGGCGTTGCGCAGCAGGTGCTCGAACGGCGCGGCCATGCGTTCCAGCACGCTGCGGTCGATCTCGACGGCGCCGCCGCGGATGTCCAGGTTGACGCGCTTGTCGGTTTCCTTGGCGGTCTGGCGCGCGACCCGGAACAGGCGCTCGGACAGGCTGGCGAACGGCACCATCCGCACCCGCATCAGGTCGCGCTGCAGCTCGCGCGTCAGGCGCGACTGCGCGGCCAGCTCGGTACTGGCGCCGTCGACGGCGCGCACCATGCCGTCCTGGAACGAGGCGACGTCGTCGACGCTCTCGGCCATCATGCGCGTGAGTTCCTGCAGGCGCGTGAAGCGGTCGAACTCGAGCGGGTCGAATTCGCGCTCGCCGGCGATCGACAGGCGCGAGGCGATCTGCGTCTCGGCCTGCATCTCGATCTCGCGCAACTGGCGGCGCAGGCGCGCCAGGTTGTCCGAGAAGTCGGACAGCGCGCCCTTGAGCGTGCCGACCTGGGTTTCCAGCTTGGAGCGCGCGATCGACACTTCGCCGGCCTGGTTGACGAGGCGGTCGAGGATGTCGGCGCGCACGCGCACCAGGGGTGCCGGCGCGGCCGCAGCCGGTGCCGCCTGCGGCAAGTCCGCGGGCGCGGCGACGGCTGACGGCGCCGGCTGCTGCAACTGCTCGAACAGCAATTGCGCCTGGTCGTAGTTGGCCAGCAGCTCGTCGAAGGCGACCGGGCTGGTGGTCCCGGCATGCAGCATGTTCTCGACCTGGGTTTCCAGCGCATGCACGTGCTGGCCCAGGCGCATCGCGCCGGCCATGCGCGCGCTGCCCTTGACGGT
>DAMAFT010000604.1:0-3304 GCA_031995805.1 Massilia sp. | reverse complement strand
CGTAGGACGCGGCCGGCGACAGCAGCCACAGCACCGGCGCGGCGATTTCCTCGGGCGTGGCCAGGCGCTGCAGCGGGATGTTCGGCGCCACCCGCGCCGGGCGCCCCGGCTCGCCGGCGGCGGCGTGGATGTCGGTCAGCGTCGATCCCGGCGCCACCGCGCACACGCGGATCCCTTCGCCCGCCAGTTCGCGCGCCAGGCCGAGCGTGAACGTCTCCACCGCCGCCTTGCTGGCCGCATAGTGCACGTATTCGCGCGGGCTGCCGGTCTGCGCGGCCACCGACGACAGGTTGACGATGATGCCGGCCGTGCCGGTGCGCCGGAATGCGCCCACGGCGGCGCGGCAGCAATGCATGGTACCGAGCACGTTGGTGCGGAACACGGCCTCGATGACGACCGGGTCGGCATCCATGAACGGTCCGATGCGGCCGGTGATGCCGGCATTGTTGACCAGCGCGGCGGGCGCGCCCAGCTCCGCCTCGACGCGCGCGAACATGCGCTCGACCTGTTCCTCGTCGCCGACGTCGGCCTGGATCGCCAGCGCCCGCGCGCCGCCTGCGCGGATGGCGGCGGCCAGCTCCTCGGCCGCCTGCGTGTCGCGCTGGTAGTTGATGGCCACCGCGTGGCCGGCGGCCGCGGCCTGGCGCGCGATGGCGGCGCCGATGCCGCGGCCCGCCCCGGTGACGACCAGGACCTTGTCCATGGCGTTCAAAAGAATTCCGCGGTGTCGTTCGAGGCTACCGCCTGCAGCACGCCGTGCGAGACCAGGTCGTCGTAGTGGCAGACGCGGTTGCGGCCGGTGCTCTTGGCGTGGTACAGCGCCTGGTCGGCATGGCCGAGCGTGACCACCGGCGATTCGTAGGGGCGGATGCCGACGAAGCCGACACTGACCGTGACGCGCCCCACCTGGGGGAAGTCGTGGCGTTCGACGTTGGTGCGGAAGCGTTCGATGATCTTCCAGGCGTTGTCCAGCGTGGTCGAGCGCAGCAGCACGACGAATTCCTCGCCGCCGAAGCGGAACACGCGGTCCTGGGCGCGGAACGAGGACTGCAGCAGGTTGGCGATCAGGATCAGCACCTCGTCGCCGTACAGGTGGCCGAACTTGTCGTTGACGGCCTTGAAGTGGTCGACGTCGACGACCGCCAGCCACTGCTTTTCTTCGCCCTGCGGCTGGCGCCGTTCGGGCATGCCAGGCACGCAGCCTTCCGGCTCGTGGGCGCCGTGCAGCATGCGCGCGAGCTGGTCGTCGAAGGTCTTGCGGTTGAGCAGGCCAGTCAACGAATCGCGTTCGCTGTAGTCGAGCAGGTTCTGGAAATTGCGGTAGACGGCGACGATGCCGGCCACGTTGTGGATGGTGTCGCTGCAGAAGGGCTTGTGGTCGCACAGCTCCAGGCAGGTGGTGGCCTTGTCGCCGAACCAGATCGGCAGCCACAGCGTGCGCGTGCCGTCCGGCGCCCGCGATTCGGCGCTGCCGCCGTGCTCTTCCAGGCAGCGTTCCAGCTCGGGATAGGCGGCCAGCGCTTCGCCGGGCGAACCGTCGGGGCATTCCTCGACGCGCGCGGCCTTGCCGGCGACGATGCTGGCGCGGGTGCGCAGGTACAGCCGGCCCGACACGGTGGCAATGGTCATGATGCGCGTGCGCGTCGCACCGGCCAGCTCCTGCACCGCCGAGATCACCGACAGGTCGAGCATCGTGTGATCGCGGTGGCCGGTCATGTCCACCATGTGTTTCAGAAGCGAATCCATGTCGTTCTCGGCAATGTAATCAACCGACCTGCGGGCCGGAGCAGCCGCCGTCGCGTTCGCAGGTATCTGGCATTTCACAAAGAGCAAGCTGAAGAGGATATCGCCTTTTTGCATTCTATGCAATTACGCAAGTGCAATTTTTTAAACCGTGGGTCAGCCTGGCGACGGACCGAGTCTCAGTCTGCAAAATAAAGATTCCTCAAACCAACAAATGCTTCCATTGAGAAAGTTGCGTGCAGTCAACTTGCCCTGCGGTATCAAATTTTATAGTGAACTCACTGGCACGGCACACGGAGCAGCCAGCCGCCAACCGGCCAGGTTGTTTTGATTAACCTACCATATGGGAGTATGTCATGAGCAAGTTCGTGTCCGCAGTCAAAACCTTCGCCGCTGACGAAGCTGGTGTGACGGCCATCGAGTATGGCCTGCTCGCCGCCCTCGTCGGTCTGGCGATCGTGACCGGCGCCAACGCCCTGGGCGCCAACATCTCGTCGGCCTTCACGACGATCGGCCAGCGCCTGATGGCGGCCCTGGGCAGCGGCAGCGGCGGCAGCAACTGATGCCGCGAACCCTCCGGGCGTCCTGCCCGGAGGGTTTTTCGTTTCCGGAGGCTGCCATGCCTGTCGAATCCATCCTGCAAGCGGCGCTGCTCCTGCTGGTGAGCGCTGCCGCCATCCACGACGTGGCCACGCGCCGCATCCCGAACCGCCTGCTGCTGGCCGGCCTGGCAGGCGCGCTGGTGCTGCGCCTGCTGTCCGCCGCGCCTGCCGCCGCGCTGCTCGATGCGCTGGCCGGCGCCGCCGTCGGCCTGCTGCTGTTCCTGCCCTTTTACCTGTTGCGCGGCATGGCCGCCGGCGACGTCAAGCTGATGGCGGTCGTGGGCGCCTTCGCCGGACCGCGCGACGCCATCGCGATCGCCGTGCTGGCCTGGTGCGCCGGCGGCGTGATGGCCCTGCTGCTGGTGCTGGCGCGCGGCCGCCTGCGCCTGGCCGTGCGCAATCTCGTCGTCCTGGTGCGCGGCGCGCTGGTGCCGGGCATGCCGCTGCCGGCGGCCGGCAACTGGACCAGTGCCGGCTCGATCCCGTACGGCGTGGCGATCGCGGCCGGCACGATCGCGGTGCTGGTGCGCCAATACGCCTGAGTCCGGCTTTGGGCCAACGCAAGGGCGGGTCAGGACGCCGTGGCTAGAATCGATTCCGACCCATTTCGGAAAACAGGCAAGAGAACGTTGCGAGACGAAGGGGATTTCCGATGATTGACACGTTATCGACAAGCGGCATCGCGGCGGCGTTCGATGCCGCGTCGGCGGCGCCACCGGCGGCGCCGGACATCGTCGCCATCCTGCCGCGCCAGGCCCGCACCGTGCGCGACACCGGCCTGGAGCCGCGCTTCCTGGCCGACCTGGTGCTCAAGGCGATCCATGCCGGCGGCAAGTCGCCGCTGGCGGTCCTGGCCGGCAAGCTGCGCCTGGCGGTCGGCGTGCTGCGCGAGGTGCTCAATCCCCTCATCGCGGAACAGCAGGTCGAAGTGGCCTGGTGCGGCGAATCCGACATCGACA
>DAMAFT010000603.1:0-3306 GCA_031995805.1 Massilia sp. | reverse complement strand
GGTTTGCGTTCTTGACATGCCGGCAAGTGTAGCGGCGCGGCGCCGGCGTGGCGAGCGCCGTGCGACGGATCGACGGCCGGGGCGATGGATGGCGCGCCGGCTACACCGCCGGTCCCGCTTCCGGCTTCGCCTTGAACGGCCGCCCGCGCTTGGCCGGCAGCACCTGCCGCTTGGTCTTGCGCTCCAGCTCGGCCTTGAATGCATGCGAGCCGAGTACCGCGCCCTTGCCGGTGGCCGCGTCGATGGCTGCCAGCTCGTCCATGGACAGGCCCTGCTGCACCAGCGCCAGGTAGGCCGCCTCGCGCTGGAACGGCGTGTTCCCCAGCGCCCAGTAGCGCGCATGGTCGGTGACCAGCGCGTCCGGCCGCGCGCCGGCATGGTGGGCATGGCTCGACCACGGGTAGTCGAGCGGGGCGGACGCCGCCTGGCTGCGCACCGGATGCAGTTCGAGGTAGCACATGCAGGGCAGCAGGTACTGGTCGGGGTCGAGCGGCGCGGTGCGGAAGCGCCCGCCGAACAGCGTGCCGGAGCGGCCATGCTTGTGGTTGAACCAGGGGACGTACAGGCGCCCGACCTTCTGCATCATGGCCGCCAGTCCCTCCTCGTCGGCGGGCGTGGCCAGCAGGTGCAGGTGGGTCGGCATCAGCACCCAGGCGTGGATGGCGACCCGGTAGGCCCTGGCCGCCTCCTTCAGCCAGCCGAGGAAGCGGGCGTAATCCTCGTCGTCGCGGAAGATGGGCTGGTTGTCGTTGCCGCGCTGGACGACGTAGTGCGGCTGCTGCGGCAGGATCAGGCGGGACTGGCGGGCCATGGCGATGGAATCCGGAAGGAAAACGGGATTCTAGCGCAGGCGCCTCACTCCGTCCCCCATTACATCGCAAAAGATGTTTCCTGCGATCTACTCTGTCCCCGATGACGGCGCCGCGTCAGGACAGCGTGAATCCCGCCGACAGGCTGTAGCCCTCGCCGTACGCGCTGCGCAGCGGCAGGTCCTCGCCCAGGCCGGTCTTGGCCTTCTTGCGCAGGCGGTAGACCAACATGTCGACGCGGCGGCTGGCATCCGGGTCGTCGCCGCCCATGCCGGCCACGATCACCTGGCGCGGCACCGGGCGGGTATTGATGGTCAAGAGGTGCAGGAAATTGCACTCCTTTTCCGTCAGGTCGATCACCTTGCCCATCAGCTCGAGCTGGCGCGCCGAGACGCGCAGCGTCCACTTGACCGGCGCCGGGGCCGGCTCGGCCGGGCGCACGCGGCGGTCGAGCGCCTCGATGTGGGCGGCCAGTTCGGGGAACTTGATCGGCTTGGTGAGGTAGTGGTCGGCGCCCAGGCGCAGGCCGAGGATGCGGCTGTCGAACGCGACCCGGCCGGTCAGCACCAGCAGGCCGATCCCGGGATACAGCTGGCGCATGCGCGGGATGACGTTGAACCCGTCCTCGTCCGGCAGCCCGAGGTCGAGCACCACGACGGCGGCCGGGGTGCGCGTCAGCGCCGCCCACATCTCGCTGGCGGTGGTCGCGATCGTGACGTCGTGGCCGAGCTCCTTCAGGAACTCGGCCATGTCGCCGGCGTATTCGCCATTGTCTTCAACAATCAGTATTTGCGTCATGGGTTGGCCATGTTTCTCTTGTTACGTTGTTCCCGCTGGAGCGCACGGCTCACGATATTGTCGGGCGGCTACCCCGTCGCTCTTCGATTATCACGTCAGCCCTGTCCGGAAGCAAGACCTTCGGGAAACCTTTCCGTTTCGCCCTGCACTGGAAGCCACAGGCGAAAGACCGCACCCGCGCCGCCATCGGCCGCCGCATGGGCCAGCGTCCCGCCATGCACCTCGACCACGGCGCGCGCCATGTACAGGCCCAGTCCGCTGCCCGGGATGCCGGCCGCGTTCGCGCCCCGGTATCCCTTGTCGAAGATGCGCGCGGCATCCCGTTCCGGCACGCCCGGGCCGGCATCGCCCACCACCAGCTCGACGCCATGGTCGGCGAGGCGGCCGCCGACGTGCAGCGGCGTACCGGGCGGACTGTAGCGCAGGGCATTGTCGAGCAGGACCTTCAGGGCCAGGCGCAGGCCGGCCGGGTCCGCCCGCAGCTGCGCCGGCAGTTCGCCGGCATCGAACGCCACCGGGCGGCCGGCCACGCGCGCCTGCGCCACCAGCTCTTCCAGCAGCAGGCGCGGCGCCACGCGGTCGGCGCGGCGCTGCCCGCCCGCCTCGAGCATGCGGTCCGGCGACAAATACTCGTCCAGCATCGCGATCAGGCGGTCGGTCGCGACGGCGATCTTGCGGTAGCGCGCGCGCGTGGCCTCGTCGGCCTTCGTTCCCGTCGCCTCCAGGCGCTGGATGGCGCCGTCGATGGTCGACAGCGGCGTGCGGAATTCGTGGTTCAGCATGCTGGCGAAGCGCTTGCGCTCCAGGGCGCGCGCGCGGCGCTCGGACTGGTCGCGCACGATGCCCGCCAGCGCGTGCACCCGGCCCGCCTCGTCCAGCAGCAGCGTCGAGATCACCTCCACCGGCACCTCGCGCCCGTCCGGCCGGCGCAGCGCGAACTCGCGCACCACGCGCAGGCGCGAGCCGTCGCCGGCGGCGAAACGGCGCAGCCGCTCGTCCAGGCCGGCGCACAGCGGGCGTAGCGGTCCTTCGGGGTCGTGGGCGAACTGCAGGCGCAGGTCGTCGGCGCCATAGCCGAGCATGGCATCGATGCCGGGACTGACGTAGGCGGGCTGGCGGGTGGCGCAATCGACGACGAAGGCGATATCGCCGCCCAGTTCAGCGATGGTACGGAAAGCGTCGGCGCTCGCGGGTCCTTCCTGGCTGGACGGCGGAAGGGATGCACTGCGGTTCATGGGCTTTCCGATGTGAATTAATTACGAACAATGTGCTGCTGCAAGTATAGTGCCCGCTCATCCATTTTGTATAGACGAGGGACGCTATAGGTTGCGCGGATCATCCATCCTGCATGCAAGACACGCCAATCCCAAATGAAAACGCCCCCGCGCGGGCGGGGGCGTCGATGCGGCCGCGCGGCGGCGGCGCGGGTCAGGCGTCGTCCAGCGGCGCGAAGATCGCCTGCAGGTCTTCCTGCGTCAGCGCCATCTTCTGCGATTCGCCTTCGGCCAGGATCGACTGCGCCAGTTCCGACTTCTTCTGCTGCAGCAGCTGGATCTTTTCTTCCAGCGTGCCTTTCGCGATCAGCTTGTACACGAACACCGGCTTGTCCTGGCCGATGCGCCAGGCGCGGTCGGTGGCCTGGTTCTCGGCCGCCGGGTTCCACCACGGGTCGTAGTGGATCACGGTGTCGGCCGCCGTC
>DAMAFT010000602.1:0-3306 GCA_031995805.1 Massilia sp. | reverse complement strand
GCGCCCAGTTCGTGATCAAGAACCCGAACGCCACCTCGACCTGCGGCTGCGGTTCCTCGTTCTCGGCCTGATCGACGCCCGCAAGCGAAACGGCCGCCCCGGCAATGCCGCGGCGGCCGTTTCGTTGTACATGCCGGTCAGTTCACTTCGGTGACGAACTGTTCGCGCGGACGGCGCACCTTCGGCAGGTTCACCAGCCAGTCCTGGTCCGCCTTGCGATAGCCCAGCGGCAGCATCACGACGCTGCGCAGGTGGCGTTCGCCCAGGCCCAGGATGGCGTCGACCGCGGCCGGGTCGAACCCTTCCATCGGCGTGGCATCGACTTCCTCGAACGCCGCCGCGATGACCGCCGCGCCGAAGCCGATATAGGCCTGGCGCGCCGCATGCTCGAAATTGACTTGCGGATCGCGGCCCGGATACATCTCCAGCAGTTTCTGGCGGTATGCTTCCCAGCCTTCGTTGCGGAAGCCGCGCACCTCGTTGGTCAGGTCGAACATGTGGTTGATGCGCTCGGCCGTGTAGTCGTCCCAGGCGGCGAACACCAGCAGGTGCGACGCGTCCGTCACCTGCGCCTGGTTCCAGGCGACCTCACGGATCTGCGCGCGCAGCGCCGAATTGTTGACGACCAGGATTTCATACGGCTGCAGGCCGGACGAGGTCGGCGCCAAACGGGCCGCCTCGATGATGCGGTCGATCTTCTCTTGCGCGACCGGTTGCGACGGGTCCATGGCTTTCGTCGCGTAGCGCCATTGCAGCTTGTTCAGTAATTCCATTGCGATGTCCTCGATGGTAATGGTCGTGTCATTATATTTTTCCAGCGAGAATCCTGCTGGCGACGGGCCGAAATGGCCGGCGTTGCCGCGATACGCCTTCAGGCCGGATACAAGGCCCCCAGCACGCGCAACCCGGCCGCCCCCGTCACGGCCGGCAGGTTGCCCGGCTGGCGCCGCAGGAAGCGGTAGCCGAGCCAGGCGAACGCCAGCGCCTCGACGCGGTTCGGCGCCACGCCCAGTTCATCCGTCGAGGCCACCTTGACGCCGCCGAGCGCCTGCGCGATCGCACCCAGCAGCGTGCCGTTGTAGGCGCCGCCGCCGCACACGTAGACGGCATGCGGCGCCCGCCCGCCGGTCTCCAGGCGGATGGCGTCGGCGATCGAGACGGCGGTCAATTGTGTCAGGGTCGCCTGCACATCGGCCGGCGCCAGGCCCGGATGGCGCACTAGCTTGGCGTCGAGCCATTGCTCGTGGAACAGGTCGCGACCTGTGCTCTTGGGCGCCGGCTGGCGGAAGAAGGGGTCGTCGAGCAAGTCGGCCAGCAGCGCGTCGTCGACGCGGCCGCCGGCCGCCCAGGCGCCGCCGGCATCGTAGGCCTTGCCCTGGTGGCGCCCGATCCACAAGTCCATCAAGACATTGCCCGGGCCGGTATCGTAGCCGCCCACGCGGCCGTCGCCGTGCAGCACGCTGATGTTGCCGATGCCACCGATATTCACCACCACGCGCACCTGCCCGCGCTTGCCGAAGCGCGCCTCGTGGAAGGCCGGCACCAGCGGCGCGCCCTGGCCGCCGGCGGCGATGTCGCGGCTGCGGAAATCGGCGATGACGTCGACGCCCGCCAGTTCCGCCAGCAGGGCCGGGTTGTTGGTCTGGCGCGTGAAGCCGAGTTCGGGGCGGTGGCGGATCGTCTGGCCGTGCACGGCGACGGCGCGTACCGGCCCGGGCGCCTTGTCCAGCAACTGGCGCACGCAGTCGGCATAGCAGCGCGCCAGCGCGTCCGCGGCCAGCGCTTCGCGTTCGAGTTCGTTGCTGCTCGCCGCCTGCAACGCCATCAGTTCGGCGCGCAGGTCGGCGGGGAAGGGCGTGAAGGCGGCGTCCAGCGTGCGGATGCCGCGGCCGGAAAAATCGGCCAGCACGCCGTCGACGCCGTCCAGGCTGGTACCGGACATCAAGCCGATGTAGAGGGAAGATGCGGCCATGTGTGGATCTCTTCGATATCAGGGGTACGAAAGGCAAACGCCCCGCACGGCATGGCTGGCATGCGGTGCGGGGCGTCGGTGTGGCTTGCTTGCGGTAATTAACGCGCGGCCATCGCGTTGCCGGCCGGGGTCAGCAGCGAGAAGCGGTGCGACATGTCGGCGGCGGCGGCGCGGAAGCGCGACAGCTCGCCGCTGTTCAGCGGCTGCTGGACCAGGTTTTTCAGCTTCATCGGATCGGTGGCCTGGCCGCCGATGCGGAATTCGTAGTGCAGGTGCGGACCGGTCGACCAGCCGGTGGTGCCGACGTAGCCGATCAGGTCGCCCTGGTTGACCTTCTGGCCGCGGCGCAGGCCGGAGGCGAAGCGGCTCATGTGGCCGTAGGCGGTGCTGTAGTTCGACCAGTGCTTCAGGACGACCAGGTTGCCGTAGCCGTTCGAGCCGCCGGCGAAATCGACGATGCCGTCGGCGGCCGCGCGGATCGGGGTGCCGGTCGGGGCCGCGAAGTCGACGCCCTTGTGCGCTTTCCAGACACCCGAGATCGGGTGCACGCGCATCGAGAAGCCCGAGGAGATGCGGTTGAAGGCCACCGGCGATTTCAGGAAGGCTTTTTTCAGCGCCTTGCCGTCCAGGCTGTAGTAGCCGCCCTGCTTGGTGATGGGGTCTTCGTACCAGACGGACTGGTAGGCGACGCCGCGGTTGATGAACTCGCCTGCCAGGATACGGCCGGTCTTGACCTGCTCGCCGTCGAGCCAGAAGGTTTCGTAGACGACGTTGAAACGGTCGCCGCGCTTCAGGTCGCCGCGGAAGTCGATATTGGTCGAGAACATCTCGACGATCTGCCCGACGATCGAATCCGGGATCTGGGCGCCGTCGGTATTGCTGTCGGTGGCGGCGTACAGCGAGGTGGAGATGTCGCGCGAACGCATCTCGACGCGGCGCTCCAGCTTGGCCGGGGCTTCGTCGGCGACGAATTTCTCGCCCTTGCGGCTGACGGTGATGGTCTTGAATTCGTCCGGCTTGACGGCGACGGTGGCGCGCAGCGTCAGCAGCAGGCCGTTTTCGTCGGTTTCGGCCTGCAGGCGCTTGCCGGTCTTGAGCGACAGGATGCTGCGGGCCAGCTTGTTGGAGCGGACGAAGGCCTGCGCCTGCTGGTCTTCGATGCCGAGGCGGTTGAACACGGAACCGAGGGAGTCGCCCGGGCGGATGCGTTCTTCGTGGATGAATTGCTGGTCAGCCTGCTGCAGGGCGGCGATCTGGTCCGCCAGGTTCGGCAGTTGCAGGTCTTGGGAGATGGATTTGACGGGCAGGTCGGAGGCGTCGGGGGCCATCGGGGC
>DAMAFT010000601.1:0-3309 GCA_031995805.1 Massilia sp. | reverse complement strand
AAGGGCGCGCTGGTGCTGGACATGAGCGGCCTGGCGCAGAAGGGCGGGCCGGTGATGTCGCACGTGCGCCTGGCGGACCGCCAGGCCGACCTGCACTCGACCCGCGTGGGCACCGGCAACGCCGACCTCGTGATCGGCTGCGACCAGATCGTTACCGCCAGCCGCGACGCGCTGTCGCGCATGGGAGAAGGGCGCACCTGGGCCGCCGTGAACGGCAGCGGCGCGACCACGGCGGCGTTCATCAAGAACCCGGACTGGCAGTTCCCGGCCGAGGGCTCGCGCGGCGCCATCGTGCAGGCCTGCGGCGCCGGCAACGTCGACTTCATCGACGCCGGCCAGATCGCCACCAGCCTGATGGGCGACGCCATCGCGACCAATATGTTCATGCTCGGCTACGCCTTCCAGAAGGGCCACGTGCCGCTGCGCGAAGCGTCGATCATGAAGGCGATCGAGCTGAACGGTGTGTCGGTCGGTTTCAACAAGTCCGCCTTCGAGTGGGGCCGCAAGGCCGCGCACGACCTGGCCGCGGTGGTCAAGCTGACCACGCCCGCCAAGGTCATCGAGTTCAAGCGCAGCGAGACGCTGGACGACCTGGTCGACCGCCGCGTCGAACTGTTGACGGCCTACCAGGACCCGGCCTATGCGCGCGGCTACCGCGACTTCGTCGGCCAGGTGCGCGCCGCCGAGGAAAAGCTGGGCAAGGGCACGCGCCTGTCCCAGGCCGTGGCACGCAACCTGCACAAGCTGATGGCCTACAAGGACGAGTACGAGGTCGCGCGCCTGTACACGGATCCGGCCTTCATGGCCAAGATCGACGGCATGTTCGAAGGCGACGTCAAGCTGAAGTTCCACCTGGCCCCGCCGCTGTTCGCCAGGAAGGACAAGGACGGCCACCTGGTCAAGCAGGAATTCGGCCCGTGGATGATGAAGGCCTTTTCGGTCCTGGCGAAGTGCAAGGGCTTGCGCGGCACGGCGCTCGACCCGTTCGGCCGCACCGAGGAGCGCCGCATGGAGCGCGCCCTGATCCAGGAATACCGCCGCACCGTGGAGGCGCTGCTGCCGAAGCTGACGGCCGAGAACCTGGCCCAGGCCGTGGCGATCGCCGCCGTGCCGGAAGACATCCGCGGTTTCGGCCACGTCAAGGAGCGCAACCTGGCGGCGGCCAAGCGCAAGGAAGCGGACCTGGTCGCCGCCTTCCACGCGGGCGGCGCGGCGTCGCGCGCCGCCTGACACGACGTCCTGTCGCATCCATCCAACTGTTACAGTTGGATGGTATTTTTACGGATGGCGGGGTCTATAATCGATCGCATGACCTCGCCTTTCGCTTCCACCCGCCGGCCGGCCGGCGTCGCCGTTTCCCTTCTCCTCGCTTCCCTGATGCTGAGCGCCTGCGGTGGCGGCGGCGGCGGCGGTGGCGGCAATCCCGGCGGCACGGGCAATGCCGGCGGCAGCGTCGGCACCACCACGCCGACGGACCCGGTGGGCACCGCGCCGGACCCGATTCCGACCGACTTCATGAGCTACCAGAACCTGTGCGCCAAGCCGCGCACGGGCGTCGACGCGACCGGCCTGGCGTTCCCGGACCGCCAGGGCACGCTGCAGGACGAAATGACATTCCTGCGCGGCTGGGCCGACCGCTACTACCTCTGGTACAACGAGATCCCGTCGACCGTGCGCATGGCCAGCTATACCGACGCCGTCGGCTACTTCGGTGCGCTGAAGACGCCGGCCCTCACCGCCTCGGGCAAGGCCAAGGACCGTTTCCATTTCACCTACACGACGGCCGAATGGGATGCGCTGAACCGCGCCGGCGAGGAAGTCGGCTACGGCCTGACCTGGTCGCGCAATGCCGCGACGCCGCCGCGCACCTGGCTCGCCGCCATCGTCGAGCCGGGCTCGCCGGCCGCGCTGGCCGGGGTGCAGCGCGGCGACATGCTGGCGGCCGTCGACGGCATCGACTTCGTGAACACCGCCACGACCGACGGCGTCGCCAGGCTGAATGCGGGCCTGTTCCCGAAAGGCGCCGGCGAGGCGCACCGCCTGACCATCCGGCGCGGCACCAGTACCTTCGACGTCAACCTGAACGCGGCCGTGGTCGCGAGCGCGTCGGTGAAGAACGCCAAGGTGATCGACACGCCCACGGGCCGGGTCGGCTACCTGACCTTCGACGACTTCAACGCCGTGGCCGAGAAGCAGCTGATCGACGCCTTCGTCATGTTCAAGGCGCAGGCCGTGAGCGACCTGGTGATCGACATGCGCTACAACGGCGGCGGCCTGCTGTACATCGCCAGCGAGCTGGCCTACATGGTGTCGGGTCCGACGACGGCCGGCAAGACCTTCGAGCGCCTGCAGTACAACGACAAGACGGCGCCGGAAGCGCCGATCCCGTTCCGCACCACGGCCTACGGCTTTTTGTCGCCGAACCCGGCGCCGGCCGGCCAGGCGCTGCCGTCGCTGGGCCTGAAGCGCGTCACCGTGCTGGCCACGGCGAGCACCTGCTCGGCCAGCGAGGCCGTGATCAACGGCCTGCGCGGCGTCGACGTCCAGGTCGACGTCATCGGCGCCCAGACCTGCGGCAAGCCGTACGGCTTCACGCCGGTGGACAACTGCGGCACGACCTATTTCTCGATCGAGTTCCAGGGCGTGAACGCGAAGGGCTTCGGCGACTTCGCCGACGGCTTCGCCCCGACCTGCGCGGTGGCCGACGACCTGTCGCGCGCCCAGGGCGACCCGGCCGAAGGCCTGCTGGCCGCGGCGCTCGGCTATCGCGCCGGCGGCGCCTGCCCGGTGTCGCGCGCGAAGGCGGTGCCGATGGAGCTGGTGCGGCCGCAGGCGAAGGAGATCGCGATCCTGCCGCGCAGGTGAATGCGCAGCGGCGTACGCGGGGACGATGTTTTGATGTAATCGGCATCATTGCCCGTCTATAATTTCCAGCTTAATTCTTCTCAACCCAGCTGGAGTATTGGATGATTCGTCCCGCGTTGCTGGCCGCCCTGATGGCCGCCATTCCCCTGTCGCATGCCGCACCCGACCTCGTCACCGTGTCGGAGCGCTCGGGCTTCACGGCCACCGGCCGCTACGATGAAGTCGTCAAGCTGTGCGCGGCGTTCCAGCAGGCGTATCCGAAGCAGGTGAAATGCTTCCAGTTCGGCACCACGCCGGAAGGCCGCCCGATGCTGGCGCTGGCCGTGAATGCCGACGGCGTGTTCACCGCCGAAGCGGCGAAGAAGCGCGACCTGCCCGTCACGCTGATCCAGGGCGGCATCCACGCCGGCGAGATCGACGGCAAGGACGCCGGCTTCCTGGCGC
>DAMAFT010000600.1:0-3312 GCA_031995805.1 Massilia sp. | reverse complement strand
CAGCCAGGGCAAGTCCGTCTGCAGGTCGAGCGCGTCGCCGGGCAGCGCCTGCAGCCGCCGCGCGACCAGTGCGCGCAACCGCTCCAGCGCGCCGCCGGGATCAGAGAAGGTGGTCATGGCCCATGGTCGCCTTGGGTTCCAGGTATTCCTCGAGGCCGAACACGCCGAACTCGCGGCCCAGGCCCGATTGCTTGAAGCCGCCGAACGGCGCCTCCGGCTCATCATACAGGCCGTTGACGAAGACGCGCCCCGCGACGATCTCCGCCGCCACACGGTTGGCGCGCGCCAGGTCGCCGCCGAACACATAGGCCTGCAGGCCGTAGGGCGTGTCGTTGGCGATCGCGATCGCGTCGGCGTCGTCGCGGTATGCAATGATCGACAGCACCGGGCCGAAGATTTCCTCGCGCGCGATCGTCATGTCGTTGCGCACGCCGGCAAACACGGTCGGACGCACGAACCAGCCACGTTCCAGGCCGTCCGGCCGCCCCGGGCCGCCCTCCAGCAGCGTCGCGCCCTCCTCGACCCCCTTGCGGATATAGCCTTGCACCCGCTCCCACTGCGTACGCGAGACCATCGGCCCCACGTCCACCCGCGGATCGTGCGTCGGCCCGACCTTCAACGCGCGGAACGCCTGCACCGCCAGTTCCTGCGCTTCCCGCGCGCGGCTGGCCGGCACCAGCAGGCGCGTGCCGGCGATACAGGCCTGGCCGCTGTTCATCACGGCGGCCCTGGCCGCATGCGGCATCGCCCTGGCGAAATCGGCGTCGTCGAGCAGGATGGTCGGCGACTTGCCGCCCAGCTCCAGCGTCACGCGCTTCATGGTATCGACGGCGCCGCGCGCGATCGTCTTGCCGACCGCCGTCGACCCGGTGAACGAGATCTTGGCGATGTCCGGATGGCGCACGATCTCGGCGCCGACGGTGTCGCCGCGGCCTGTGACGATGTTGAAGACGCCCGGCGGCAGGCCGGCGCGGTGCAGTGCGCGCGTCATGACTTCGGTCTGCACCGCGCTCATTTCACTCGGCTTGATCACGGCAGTGCTGCCCGCGGCGATGGCCATGGCCAGCTTGCTGGCGATGAAGCCGGCGTTCGCGTTCCACGGCGTGATCATGCCGACGACGCCGTGCGGCAGCATGGTCACGCGCGCGCCGCCCACGCAACGCTCGAAGGAATAGTCGGCCAGGATCCTGCGCGCCGTGGCGAACGAGGCCGCGGCGCGGCGCGCGGTGCCGGTCGCCATCGCCATGGTGCCGCCGTATTCGGCCACCATCGCCGCGACGAGTTCCTGTTCCGCCGCCGCCACCTCCTCGTGCAGGCGCTGCAGCCAGGCCATGCGCTGTTCGCGGCCGGCGCGCGACGTCAGCGCGAACGCCGCCTTCGCCGCGGCGATCGCGCGCTGCGCGTCGACCGCGTCGGCCAGCACGACGGTCGCCGCTTCCCGTTCCGTGGCCGGGTCGAGCAGCACCATGCGCTCCTGCCCGTGCGGCGCGACGAAGGCGCCGCCGATATAAATCGTATCGATGGTGTTCATGATGGACTCCCTGCTGAAGACAGGAGCCATCTTAGGATCGCTCGGCATGCGGGCGGTAGACCGATCCTGACGGAGGATTGCCCGATCCTGTCGATCGCGGCCGGATCCGGCAATCCACGCCCTATGCGCGCAGCAGTTCGCCGAACGCCTGCGCCGCCTTGCTGCGGTAGCGCTCGCGGTGGCGCAGCAGGAAGAAGCCGCGCGGCGGCAGCGCCAGCGGCGCCCTGGCCAGCAGGCCGCCGGCGATGTAGGGCGCCGCCACCAGTTCCGACAGGCCGGCGGCGTAGCGCCCGGTCATCACCGCCGCCCGCACGGCCTCGTTCGACGGCAGCGTCAACGCGACCCGCAGCGCCGCCACGTCGACGCCCTGCCGGGCCAGTTCGGCCTCGAACACCGAACGCGTGCCGGAACCGGGTTCGCGCATGATCCACTCGGCGGCCTGCAGCGCGGGTGCGTCCAGCCTGGACTGGCGCGCCCACGGATGCCCGGGCGCGACCACCACCGCCATGCTGTCCTGGCCGACCTCCTCCATCGCCAGCGCCTCGTCGACGACCGTTCCCTCGATCAGGCCGAGGTCCGCCGCGCCGGCGCGCACGGCCGCCGCCACCGTCTGGGTATTGCCGACCTCGACGCCGACGTCGATTTGCGGATAGGCATCGCGAAACCGCACCAGCAGCGGCGGCAGCCAGTAGCTGGCGATGGTCTGGCTGGCCTGCAGGGCCAGCGTGCCGCGCCCCAGGCCGGCCAGCTCGGCCAGCGCGCGCTCGGCGCTTGCGGCGCGCGCCAGCGTCGCGCGCGCCTCGTCGAGGAAGATGCGGCCGGCCGCATTCACTTCGATGCGGCGCCCGACGCGGTCGAACAGCGGCGTGCCGTAGCGGTCCTCGAGCGCGCGGATCGACGCGCTGACGGCAGACGGGGTGAGCGACAGCGCGTCGGCTGCCTGCGTCAGGTGCTGGCGTTCGGCCACGGCGACGAAGATGCGGAGCTGTTCGAGTGTCATCGTTCGATTGTATCAAACAATTAACTAATAATTTCAATATGAAACGAACGATTGGATCTTCGCGCTACCTCCTGCCGGCACACTGCCGGACCAGGACACGACCATCCATTTGCCACCCGGTTCCCGCCGATCCGCCTGCGTGTGATACTTGTCTTGAGTACCACAAGTCGAACGGCGGTAACGCTAACAATTCGTTCAAAATACTTGCAATATCCTGGATCGAACGTAGTAGTATGCTCGACAGACAAAGGCAAAGGCATGGAGGCGTCCGCTTCCACTACCCAACCTACATAACAGTCCACGACGACGCCGGCGGCGCACGCGACGGCTGCACGAGGACGCAGGAGACAGCATGCTGGAGATTGCCGCGGAACACGTGCGACGTGTTCACTCGGTCGTCCATGGGCGGCGCGAGTCAAACCAGGTAGCGGGTTCCTCCCGGAGCCCGCACTCCGAGCCGGGCCTGCCCGGCACCTCCAACCGGATCACGCAATCGTGGATCCGATGTCTGAACGAGTACAAGCTCCATCCCGGCGCCTGCGCCGAACCCGAAGTGGTGCCGGCGTCCGAACTACAGGAACGCCAGGAACGGCTGGCCGACCTGCAGGCCGTCGCCAAGGTCGAGATGGCCAACCTGTACCAGCAACTGGCCGGTTCCGGCTACGCCATCATCCTGACCGACCGCGACGGCGTGCTGCTGAACTACTTCGGCGACCCCGCCTTCACCCATGCCGCGTCGAAAACCGGCCTGATGCCCGGCGCCCTGTGGAGCGAACGCGTG
>DAMAFT010000599.1:0-3317 GCA_031995805.1 Massilia sp. | reverse complement strand
TCAACCGCCTGTCGATCGGCATCCAGAGCTTCAACGGCAAGCACCTGCAGGCGCTGGGCCGGATCCATGGCGAGGCCGAGGCGATGCGCGCCGTGGAAATCGCGCACGCCAATTTCGACAACTTCAACCTCGACCTGATGTTCGCCCTGCCGGGCCAGACGCTGCTGGAAGCGCGCCAGGACATCGACAAGGCGCTGGCCTTCGCGCCGCCGCACCTGTCGCTGTACCACCTGACGATGGAACCGAACACGGTGTTCGCCAAGTACCCGCCGCAACTGCCCAGCGACGACGAGAGCGCCGACATCCAGGACATGATCCTGGAAAAGACGGCCGGCGCCGGCTACCAGCACTACGAGGTGTCGGCCTACGCCCAGCCGGGCCGGCGCGCGCGCCACAACGTGAACTACTGGGAGTTCGGCGACTACCTCGGCATCGGCGCCGGCGCCCACTCGAAGCTGTCGTTCCCGCACCGCGTGCTGCGCCAGGCGCGCTACAAGCAGCCGGCGTCCTTCATCGAGGCGGCGCGCCAGGGCAATGCGGTGGCCGAGGAACACGAGATCGGACGCGGCGACTTGGGCTTCGAGTTCATGCTGAACGCGCTGCGCCTGACCGAAGGCTTCAACCCGAACCTGTTCGGCGAGCGCACCGGGATGCCGATCACGGCGATCGAGAAGGCGCTCGACGAGGCGGAGGCCAAGGGACTGCTGTACCGCGATTTCAGGGTGGTCCGGCCGACGGAACTGGGACAGCGCTTCCTCAACGATTTGCAGGAGATGTTCCTGCGAGATTGATGTTCGCGGCGGGTTGGCGGCTGGCGGGCACGGGGTGCCCGCCCTGCGCGGATCATGATGTGTCATGTCGTACCCCGTGCCCGCCAACACGCACGACATCTCACCGCCCCAGCACCCGCTTGTCGACCTTGGCCGCCACCCCCACGCTGCGTCCCGCCAGGTTGGCCACCGAATACTGCACGCAGCTCCCCAGCACGACCGCGGCTTCCGACAGGCTCAGGCCGTAGTCCTGCTGCAGCCACTGCACCATCCCCGCCGTCGCCACCTTCAGGGCATCGTCGAGCGAGCCGGCCTGGCCCAGCGTCATGATGTGGGTGGGCGATTCGACGCGCGGCATCCGGATCGCCTTGCCCTTCACGAGTTCGACCGTGAACTCGACCTCCATCGACGTCTCGAGCGCGAATTGCGCGGTCTCGCCGTCGCCCTGCAGCGCGTGGGCGTCGCCCAGGTAGAGCAGGGCGCCAGGCTGCTGCACCGGCAGGTAGACGGTATTGCCCTCGACGACCTCGTTGAAATCCATATTGCCGCCGAAAGAACCGGTGTCGCCGGTCGAGATGGCCGGGCCGTCCGGCGCCACCGCCAGCCCGCCCAGCATCGGACGCAGCGGCAGGACCAGGCGTGCCAGGCCCGGTCCCGGCGCGGCGGGCATGGCCAGGCCCCGCGTGCGGTCCAGCGTCCAGCGCACCGGTTTGCCCAGCCCGGCCGCGCGTGCCGCCAGCCCGGTCCCCTGCGCGCGGCCGACCAAGGCGTCCAGGCTGTCGGCCCAGTCGCGGTTCGGGCGCAGGCGCACCAGGCGCACCGCCAGCGTGTCGCCGGCCTCGGCGCCCATCACGAAGAACGGTCCCGTCTGCGGATTGCCGTACAGCGCGCGCGTGCGGCCCCGTTCGTCGACGCCGCCGGAGTCGACGGTGGTCGTGCGCACGCTGTCGCCGGGCCAGATCGTCAGCACCGGCAGGCGCGTCGCGCTGAATGCGTTCGCGTAGCCGGTGGGGACGTAGTCGTGGCGCCGCGGCGCATCGCCGTCGCGTTCGGGCAGGCGGCGCGCGCTGAACGGGTGGCGGGCGCGCGCAGCGGCATCGTTGGTGTCGGGGAAGTCGGCGGCGCCGCGCATGCCGCCGGCGTCGATGGTGCCGCGGTAGGCATAGCGCCGGCCGCTGCGGTCGATGACGTCGAAGGCCAATGTGTCGCCGCGGCGCCGGCCCGCCAGCGCGTCGCCGTCGAGCGTGCCGGACAGGTTGCCTGCGTGTTCCTGCAGCACCAGCGTCATCGCCGCGGGCGTGCCCCAGCGGTCCACGGTGAGCAGCCAGGTCCCGGCATGCGCGGAAAGGGTGGCGAACAGCAGTACGAGAAAGACGATGCGGTGCATGGCGAGGTCCGTTGAACGACAGGACCGCCAGCGTAGCGTGCGATTGTGGCGGAAATATGGAGGCTAGCCTTGCCTGGCACTGGCCAGGGCCGCCAGGGTGCGCGCCAGGCCGGACACCACGCGCGCCAGGCCGTCGTAGTCGCGCCGTTCGTCCACCGTGCGGCCGGCCGGGCAGGGGGCGTCCGCGCCGTCGGCCTGGCAGACCTGGCGGTAGGGGTAGCTCGTGAACGCCGTGTCGGTGATCATCAGGGCCGGCCCGCCGTGGTCCTGGCCATCGCCGTAGGAGGCGCGGTCCGCCAGCGTCACGCCCTGCAGCCAGGCCGGCGCCGCCAGGCCGCGGCCGGACGACTGGGGCGCACCCTGGAACACCGCCAGGGCGTCGCGCACGGGCCCCGACGATGCCAGCGTGCCGACGAAGGCGATGAAGCTGCCGCGGGCCGGCTGCTGCTGCTGCTGCTGCTGCGCCGCGCGGTGGCGGCGCGCGCCGTTGCGCGGGGCGACGGCGGGGCGCGCCGGCGCGGCGGCGGCCTCGTCGAGGAAGAAGGCGAAGCGGATCGCGCTCCCCTGGGCGGGCTTCACGTTCTTGAGCAGGCGCGCCAGTTCCAGCACGGCCGCCGCGTCGGCCGCGTCGTCCCGTGCCGGCGCCGGATCGTCCGCGCCGGCTTCGGCATCGGCATCCGTGGCCAGGCGCGCGGGATCGATGCGTGCGCCGACGACGAAGGTGCGCGCGGGCCGGGTCCCGGGCGGGACGTTCTCGACGACGGCCTCGATGGCGCCGCCGTCCCGTGCTTCCGCCTGCGTCACGCGGTAGCCCGCCAGGCGCAGCGCGCCGGCGACGTAGTCCGCGGCGGCGGCGCGGCGCGCGACGGCGTCGGCGTGCAGGCCGGCCGCCTGCAGCGCCGCGGCGTGCGCCTGCAGGCGCACCGCCAGCGGCGCGTCGTGCGGGGCCGCGCGCGGATTGACGGTGACCAGCGCCAGCACGATCAGCAGGACGATGCCGACGATGGCTTTCCAGTGTGAACGGAAGAAGCTTCGCATGGTGTCGGGCACGGCGCAAAGGGCGACCGCACCGGATAGACCCGTCCCATGCTCGCAAGTTCGCAGGCGAAAAAAACCGGGGCCGGTCCGCGATTTCATGATACCGAAATCGCGGGACCGGC
>DAMAFT010000598.1:0-3326 GCA_031995805.1 Massilia sp. | reverse complement strand
CGCGCGCCTGCAGGTTCGAGATGGTGTCGCAGTCCATCGCCTTCATCGCCGCCAGCACGCGGCGTTTCTGCGAGGCGCCGGTGTAGTCGCGGAAGTCGTAGTTGTACTTCAGGTACACCGCTTCGACCAGCATCCGCATCTCGATGTCGGTGTCGTTCGGTTGATGCTTCAAATTCTCTCCAGGGTCGGCATCCATACGCGCATCAGCGAGTACAGGCGGGTCAGGTCGATCGGCTTGGCCAGGTAGTCGTTGGCGCCGGCGGCCAGGCATTGTTCCTGGTCGTCCTTCATCGCCTTGGCCGTGATGGCGATGATCGGCAGGCGCGCGAAGCGCTTGTCCTGGCGGATCCGGCGCGTCGCCTCCAGGCCGTCCATGCCCGGCATCATCACGTCCATCAGCACCAGGTCGATCGCTTCGTTCTCGTCGAGGCGGGCGATGGCCTCGAAGCCGTTGCGCCCCACCACCACCTGCGCGCCGCGCTGTTCCAGCGCGCTGGTCAGGGCGAACACGTTGCGCACGTCATCGTCGACCAGCAGGATCGTGCGGCCCTCGAACACGCGGTCGCGCCCGCGCACGGTCTTGAGCATGGTCTGGCGCTCGGACGACAGTTGCGATTCCACCTTGTGCAGGAACAGCGTCACCTCGTCCAGCAGGCGCTCGGGCGAGCGCGCGCCCTTGATGATGATCGAACGCGAGTATTTCAGCAATTCCGCTTCCTCGTCGCGCGTCAGGTTGCGGCCGGTGTACACGATCACCGGCGGGAACGAGCACAGCTCTTCCATCGACATACGCTGCAGCAACTCGTTGCCCTGCATGTCGGGCAGCTTGAGGTCGATGATCATGCAGTCGAAGATCTCGGTGCGCAACAGGTCCAGCGCTTCCTGGCCGGTGCCGACGGCGGCGATCTCGACGTCGGTGTCGGACACCAGCTGCACCACGCTGTCGCGCTGGCGCTCGTCGTCCTCGACCAGCAGCACGCGCTTGATCTTTTGCGAGGACTTGTCCTTGAGCTTGCGGAACACGTCTTCCAGCTGTTCGCGCGAGGTCGGTTTCAGCGCATAGCCGATCGCGCCCAGGTGCAGCGCCTCGCCGCCGTTGTCCTGGCTCGACACCACGTGCACCGGGATGTGACGGGTGGCCGGGTTGTCCTTCAGCTGCTGCAGCACCGACAGGCCGGAATCGTCGGGCAGGCGGATGTCGAGCAGGATCGCATCCGGCCCTTCGCTCGCGGCCAGTTCCAGGCCCTCGTGCGCCGTCAGCGCCACCAGGCAGCGGAATTCCATGTCGTGCGCCAGGCCGTACAGGATGCGCGCGAATTCCGGATCGTCCTCGACCACCAGCACGCTGCGGATGCCCGCTTTCGGCTGGGCGCGGTCGTCCGCGAACGCGGGGACGGCCGCCGCCGGCACGTCGGCCTCGGCCGGCGGCGGCGCGCTGGGTCGCTGCGGCGGCGCCGCGTGCACCAGTTGCGGCGCCGGCGGCGTGGCGGCCACGGCGCCGTTGCGCGGCAGGCTCAGCGTGAACGTACTGCCCTCGCCCGGGGTGCTGGCCACGGTCAGCGTGCCGCCCAGCAGCGCGGTCAGGTCGCGCGAGATCGACAGGCCCAGGCCGGTACCGCCGAAGCGGCGGTTGATGGTGCCGTCGGCCTGGTGGAAGGCGTCGAAGATCTTGTCCTGCTGGTCCGGGGCGATGCCGATGCCGGAATCCTGCACGCTGAACTGGATCCAGCCTTCGCCGCTGGTGCTCACCGTCAGGCCGACGCGGCCCTTGTCGGTGAACTTCACGGCGTTCGACAGCAGGTTCTTGAGGATCTGCTCGACGCGCTGGCGATCGGTATGGATCGCGGCCGGCACGTTCGGCTCGACCGTCAGCACGAATTCCAGGTTCTTCTGCTTGGCCAGCGGCTCGAACACGCGGCTCAGGCCCTCGACCGTGCGGCGCAGCGGAATGTCTTCCGGCACCAGCTCCAGCTTGCCGGCCTCGACCTTGGAGATGTCGAGGATGTCGTTGATCAGGTTCAGCAGGTCGTTGCCGGCCGAATAGATGGTCTGGGCGAACCGCACCTGCTCCTCGTCGAGGTTACCGCCGGCATTGTCGGCCAGTAACTTTGCCAGGATCAGCGAACTGTTCAGCGGCGTCCTCAGTTCGTGCGACATGTTCGCCAGGAACTCGGACTTGTAGCGGCTGGCGCGCTCCAGTTCCAGCGCGCGGTCGCGCAACTGGTCCTGCGCCTGCACCAGCGCGATGTTCTTGTTGTCCAGGTGGGTGGCCTGCTCGGCCAGTTGCTCGTTGGTCTGCTCCAGCTCGGCCTGCTGGTTTTCCAGCGCGCTCTGCGATTCTTCCAGCGCGCGCGACTGTTCCTCGAGTTCTTCGTTGGCGGTGCGCAGCTCTTCCTGCTGGACCTGCAATTCCTCGTTCAGCGACTGCTGCTCTTCCAGCGCCACCTGCAGGCGCTGGCGGTACAGTACCGACGCCACGCCGGCGCCGACGGCCTGGGCGATCGCTTCCATGTACTCGATGTCGCGGTCGCGCACGCCGTGCAGGAAGCCGATCTCGATCACGCCCTTGATCTTGCCGAAATTCGAGATCGGCGCGATCAGGAGTTCGCGCGGCGACGCCTCGCCCAGCGCCGACACCACCTTGACATAGCCTTCCGGCAACTCGCGCAGCGTGACCACGCGGTTCTGGTTGGCGGCCTGGGCGGCCAGCGACTCGCTCGGCTGGATCACCTGGGCATGGCCGGCCTCCGGCGCGAAGCCGTAGGTGCCGATGCGGCGCAACACGCCGTCGTCGTTGCGCACGTACATGGCGCCGACGGCGCCGTTCAGGTAGCGCGTCACGTAGTCGAGCACGGCCTGGGCCAGCGGTTCCAGGTCGTTGATCCCCATGGTGCGGGCGGCCAGCTCGGTCTGGCCGGTGCGCAGCCAGTCCTGGTGGCGCAGCAGGGCATTGTGCTGGGCCTCGTGCTCCAGCGTCTCGTTGTAGGTCGCGGACAGGTGCATCAGCTCGCGCCGCCCGAACAGCGCCAGCAGGCCGGCCACGACCAGGCTGAATACCAGGAAGGCGCCGACCGACCAGCCGATCACCTCGCGCGAGGACTGGTTGCGCTCCATCAGCAGGCGCTGTTCCTCGGCGATGAAGTTGGCGAACTGGCGGCGCACGTCGTCGGTGAGCAGCCTGCCGCGGCCGCTCTTGATCAGGTCGATGAACTCGGCGTTCTTGCTGCGCCGGGCAATCACGTCGTCGGCGAACAACTGCCATTGCGCCTGGGCCGCGCGGATCCGGTTGACCCGGTCGACCTGGATCGGATTGTCGGTCACCAGTG
>DAMAFT010000597.1:0-3329 GCA_031995805.1 Massilia sp. | reverse complement strand
CGCGTACGACGGGATGCGCGCGCTGCAGCCGTTGCTGAAATCGTCGCCGTAGCGCTGGCCGTCGACCCACTGGGCGCCCAGGTCGGCCGACTGGCCGCCGCCCGGCAGCCAGGAAACACGCGCCGTCAGCACGTTCTTCGGCACCAGCACCATCTCGCGCCCGGCGTTCGGGCCGTCGGTGAACTTGGCGACCACGTGCTGCAGGTGGGCGCTGGCGCGCCAGCCGGCGGCGATGGCCGCCTCGGCGTCGATCTCGAAGCCTGCGCGGCGCGTCGGGTCGAGGTTGGTGTTGGCGCCGAAGGCCCCGGCCGTCGGGTCGTAGAAGATCTCGTTGCGCAGCTTGTGGCGGAAGGCGCGCGCGGTCAGCTTGCGGACGCTGTCGCCCAGCGTGGCGCCGAGTTCCAGGTCGTGCGAGGTCTGCGGCTCGAGGATGTCCACGCTGGACCGGTAGCCGTTCTCGTCGACGTTGGCCACGCGGTAGCTCTGGCCGGCCTTGGCGTACAGTTCCAGCAGCGGCTGGACGCGGTAGCTGGCCTGCGCCTCCCAGGCGTTCTGCGACTGCGAGCGGTCTTCGAACGGCAGGCCGGCCTTGGCGTCGACCACGTCCTTGTCGAAGCGTTCGTGGCGGGCGCCGATGGCGACGCGGCCGTCGTGGGCCGGGTCGAAGCGCAGTTCGTCGCGGAAGTACACGGCCTGCGAGGTCTGGCTGGCGTCGGCGCTGGAATAGTCGGAGGTGGTCTTGCGCTTCCAGCGGATCGCGTCGATGCCCACCACCAGCTCGTTGAGCATGCCGTTCACGTCGCCGGCCCAGCGCGCGCGCGGCGAGAACTGGTCCTGGCGGCCGTCGTAGGCATTGATCGAGGTGAAGCCGGTGAGATAGTTGGAGCGCACGTTGCGCTCGCGGTGCGACAGCTCGGCGGCCAGGTCGACGGCGCCCAGGCGGTATTCGGCGAAGGCGCTGGCGCGGTCGGTGTCGAGCGAGCCGAAGTCCAGGGCCGTCAGGGTCTGGCGCGGATCCTGTTCGAACTGGGCCAGGGTCAGCGACCCGGGCAGGCGCGCATCCTGGCGCGCGCTTTCCACGCGCAGGCCGGCGCGGCCGCCCGTGAAGCGGGTCTGCACGCCCAGCGAGAAGTTGGTCTGGTCGAAGTCGTTGTTGCGGCGGTAGTTCTCGGTGCCCTGGCGCGCCACCGACAGGTCGGCGCCCACGTCGCCCGTCACGGCCGACAGCGAGGCGCGCACGTCGTGCTGGCGGAAACGGCCGCCCTCGGCGAACACGGAACCGTGGATACCCTGCCCGCCCGCGCCGCGCGTGACGATGCGGATCACGCCGCCGGTGGCGCCTTCGCCGTACAGCACGCTGCTGCCGCCGCGGACGATCTCGATGCGCTCCACGCTGTCGATCGGGATCGTCGACAGCACGGTATTGGCCAGCTCGTTCTCGTTCAGGCGCACGCCGTCGACCATGATCACCATGTTCTGGGCGCTGTTGGTGCCGAAGCCGCGCAGGTCGAGCGCGAAGTCGGGCGAGCCGTCCAGGCCCTGGCGCCCGAACACGCCGCCGATCTTGCGGATGGCGGCGTTCACGTCGCTGGCGCCGGCGCGGCGGATGTCGTCCCGGGTGATCACGGTGGCGCCGATCGGCTGCAGGCTGGGCACGCTGGGGAAGCGGGCCCCGGTGATGACGACGGTGGAAGGATCTTCCTGGGCGCCGGCGGCGCCGGACAGCAAAGAGGAAACGGCGAAGGCGCAGGCCAGCGCGAGCGGCTTCACGGCCGGCGCGCCGCCGCGGATGGCAGCAGATGTCATTGGATGGTCTTGTCTCGGATCGTTGTGCCGGCGCGCGTCCCCGCATGCCGGCAACCACGGAAGCGGACCATGGACGATCCCGGCCGCTTCCCCCTCGTCTGGCCGGTATCCGGGCTGGCAAGGCGGACCGTCCCACCTTCCCACGCCCGGGCACAAGCCGCGGGCACGGTGGTTTTCGGGAGGGCCTGTCGCGCAATCGGTCATGTGGCGACTGCGGCGACGCTTGCTTACCGTTGCGGGGGCAGCACACGTTGGCGCGACGCCGTCGGGCATCGGCGCGCAGTGTTTCCCGTTTAACTCGCCGCACAGGGCATGCGGCGGGGCACCAGAACCCGCGGATTATAACGCTGCCGGGCCGCGGCGATGCCATTGCAGCCACGCTGGCGCGCTTTCGTCGCAAATATCTCGTGCTTTTCTGGCAACTCATCTATAGTGACAGGAATAATGGTTCCTGACGATGGGAGTGTTGCATGAACTTGCGTTTCGATCCGTCGCTGCGCCGCTGGGCCGGCGCCGGCGCCGCCTGCGCCCTGCTGGCGGCCGGCGTGGCCTTCGCCGCCGCCGGGCTGGCCCCGGAGAAGGTCGATACCGCCGACCCGTCCGCGGCCGCGACCGTGCCCGCGCCGCCGGCCGACGGCATCGCGCTGGCGGCGCCCGACGCGGCCGCCGTGCGCGTCCCCAGCAGCCCGCAGGCCTGGGGCGGCGCGCGCACGGGCCAGGAAGCGACGCTGTCGGACCGCGTGGTCCACTACGACATCGACGCCACGCTCGACCCCGACAAGCACACGGTGACGGGACGCCAGAAGCTCACCTGGCGCAACCGCAGCCAGGTCGCCGTGACCAGCGTCTACCTGCACCTGTACATGAACGCCTTCGAAGGCACGGGCAGCACGTTCTTCACCGAGAAGCGCAACCGCGAGGCCGCATTCCGCTCGGGCGTCGACATCCAGGAAGGCGAATGGGGCCACATCGCGCTGCGCCGCGTCGAGCAGGCCGCGTCCCGGGTGCCGTGGCACTTCGTCCATCCGGACAATGGCCCCGCCACCGACCACACGGTGGTGCGCCTGGACCTGCCGGCCGCCGTCGCGCCGGGCGCCTCGACCACGCTCGACATCGACTTCCAGACCCGGTTGCCGCGCGTGATGGCGCGCACCGGCTACTTCGGCACGTTCCACCTGGTCGGCCAGTGGTTCCCCAAGATCGCCGTGCTGGAACTGCCGGGCGAGCGCGGCGCCACCGCCCCGCGCTGGAACGCCCACGAATTCCACCTGAATTCCGAGTTCTACGCCGACTTCGGCAGCTACGACGTGCGCATCACGGCGCCGAAGGACTACACGGTCGGCGCCACCGGCGAGCGCCAGGCCGCACCGACGGCGAAGGACGGCATGCTGACGCACCGCTTCGTGCAGGGCGACGTCCACGACTTCGCCTGGACCGCCGACAAGCGCACCGCCAAGCCCATGGTCGACACCTGGACCGGCCCCGGCAGCCCGCAGGTGACGGTCACCGTGCTGTATCCGCCC
>DAMAFT010000596.1:0-3331 GCA_031995805.1 Massilia sp. | reverse complement strand
TGGCATGCTCCGGGCACACCAAGAACCATCCCGCGAGACTCCATGAAGACCACCGCCCTTGCCGCCCTGGCGTGCTGCCTGGCCGCCGTCCCCGCCTTCGCGCAGAATGCGCAGCGCCACTACCTCGGACTCGAGCGCCTGGACGGCGGCGCCGGCGTCGCCATCGCCACCAGCGACGGCCGCTACGTCATCAAGCCCTACGCCCCCAACATCGTCGAGACGACCTTCGTGCCGCGCGGCCAGCAGGCCGCGGCCGGCTCGCATGCCGTCGTGCTGGCGCCGCAGCAGGTGCCGCTCGAGGTCCGGGACGGCGAGCAGCAGCTGGTGCTGGCCACCGCCGGCATCACCGTCACGGTGGACAAGTCACCGTTCCGGATCGCCTATGCATACAAGGGCCGGCCGCTGGTGGCGGAGCAGGAAGGCTACGGCCACGCCGGCGAACTGGAATCGATCGCGTTCGCGCTGGCCGGCGACGAACTGCTGTACGGCGCCGGTTCGCGCGCCGTGGGCGCCGACCACATGGACCGGCGCGGGCAGCGCTACCGCCTGTACAACAAGGCGTCGTATGGCTTCGGCGCGCGCGCCGAGCAGATGGGCTACGGCATCCCGATGGCGCTGTCCTCGCGCCGCTACGCGCTCCATTTCGACAACCCGCAGGCCGGCTGGCTCGACTTCGACAGCCGCAAGGACGGCACCCTGCGCTACGAGGTGAGCGGCGGTCCCAAGACCTACCAGGTGGTGGCCGGCGACGACTGGGCCGAGGTGGTCGACGGCATCACCGGGCTGACCGGGCGCCAGCCGCTGCCGCCGCGCTGGGCCTTCGGCAACTTCGCCAGCCGCTTCGGCTACCATTCCGAGGCCGAGACCCGCGCCGTCGTCGACCGCTTCATCGCCGACGGCATCCCGCTGGACGCCGTCGTGCTCGACCTGTACTGGTTCGGCAAGACCGTCAAGGGCACGATGGGCAACCTGGCCTGGGACCGCGACACCTTCCCGCATGCCGAAGCCATGATGGCCGACTTCGCCAGGAAGGGCGTCAAGACCGTCCTGATCACCGAGCCCTTCATCCTCACCACGTCGCAGCGCTGGCAGGACGCTGCGCAGCAGGGCGTGCTGGCCACCGGCAAGGACGGCAAGCCGTTCACCTACGATTTCTATTTCGGGAACACGGGCCTGGTCGACGTCTTCAAGCCGCAGGCGCGCGACTGGTTCTGGAACATCTACAAGGGCCTGAAGGCCGGCGGCGTGGCCGGCTGGTGGGGCGACCTGGGCGAACCGGAAATGCATCCGGCCGAGGCCCTGCACGCGGCCGGCAGCGCCGACGAGGTGCACAATATCTACGGCCACGAGTGGGCGCGCCTGATCGCCGACGGCTATGCGCGCGACTTCCCGCGCGAGCGGCCGTTCATCCTGATGCGCTCGGGCTATTCCGGCTCGCAGCGCTTCGGCATGATCCCGTGGAGCGGCGACGTCAGCCGCGGCTGGGGCGGCCTGCAGTCGCAAATGGAAATCGCGCTGCAGATGGGGATGCAGGGCCAGGCCTACATGCACTCCGACCTGGGCGGCTTCGCGGGTCCGGTGCTGGACGACGAGCTGTACGTGCGCTGGCTGCAGTATGGCGTGTTCCAGCCGATCTTCCGCCCGCACGCGCAGGAATCGGTGCCGTCGGAGCCGGTGTTCCGCGCACCCGCCACGAAGGCGCTGGCGCGCGCGGCGATCCGCCTGCGCTATGCCATGCTGCCCTATAACTACACGATCGCCTTCGAGAACAGCCGCAGCGGCATGCCGTTGATGCGCCCGGTGATGTTCGAGGAACCGGCCAACGACATGGTCCCGACCGGCACGCTGTCCAGCACCTACCTGTGGGGCCCGGCCTTCCTGGTGGCGCCCGTGACGGAACCGGGCGCCAACCGCAAGGACGTGTATTTCCCGACGCCGGGCAGCACCTGGTTCGACTTCTACACCGATGCGCCGCACCGCGGCGGCATTGTCGAGACGGTGACGCCGGTGCGCGAGCACATCCCGACCTATGTGCGGGCCGGCGCCTTCGTGCCGCTGGCGGCGCCGGTGCAGTCGACGCGCGATTATTCGACGCGCGCGCTCGAGCTGCATTACTGGCACGACGCCGGCGTCAAGGCGGCCACCGGCCAGCTGTACGACGACGACGGCGCCACGGCGAACGCCTTCGAGGCGGGCAAGTACGAACTGGTGCGCTTCTCGAGCGAATTCGACGGCGCGCGCCTGGAGATCGGCCTGGCGCCGGAGACCGGCGCCGCCTCGACGCCGACGGCGCGCGATTTCCAGCTCAAGGTGCACAATGTCGCGGCCCGGCCGCATGCCGTGGCGGCCGGCGGCAAGGCGCTTGCCTATCGTTGGGACGCGCAACGTAAATTGCTGGAAGTAAAGCTGCCGACCGTGCGCGCGGCGACCATGAAGGTGGCGATCGCGCTCTGACGGGCGCCCCGGCGGCACGCGTGTTGCTGCGCCGCGTCAGGCGCGCTCCGGCATCGCGCCGGATTCGCTACACTGCCGTTCGGGAAAGCAGACGCGCATCGCTTGCGCAGGCACCATGAAGACCCAACTGCTGCAGGACATTGACGAGAGCGGCGCCCGCGACGCACCGCGCCGGGCGGCCGGAGCCGCGCCGCAAGCGCCGCCCGAAACGGCGGGCGGCTCGCTGATCGAGCGCGCCGCGCGGGCGCCGCGGGCCCGTGCGGACGACGCGCCGCGCCCGCGCCCGCAGGTGTGGCGGCGGCCCGCCGCGGCGCCCGCCGCGCCCGACCTGCGGCCTGCGCCGGTCCCCGCCGAGCCCGTTTCCGCACCCTCCGTGACGCCGCCCGATCCCGAACCCACGCAGGCGCACCCCGCCGGGGAGATCCCGGCCTGGCTGGCCGAACGCCTGCAGGAAGACGCCGAACGCGATGCGGGCGCCGAATGGCGCAGCCTGTGGCAGCGGCGCGCCGTGACCTGGAGCCTGGGCGCGGCGCTGCTGGCCGCCGTTGCGGCGGCCGGCCTGTGGCTGTACGAGGAAAACCGGGTCGACGGCGCGCTGGTCGTGGTGGCGAGCACGACGCCGGAACCGCCGGCTGCCGCCGCGATCGCGCGGCCCATTCCGGAGCCTGCGCCACTTGCAGCGGCGCCGGCCATGGTGCCCGCCGCGGTGCCCGCCGCGGTGCCCGCCGTTGCGCCGGCAGCGCCGCCGGACGCCACCGACGTCGCGATGCCGGTCGCACGGGAGGACGAGGCGCCGGCCGAGGCGCCGCCGCCGGAGGCCGCCGCCGCGGCAACGGCCGCCGCGGCCACCGCGCCCGTTGCCGCGCGTCCCGCCGCC
>DAMAFT010000595.1:0-3331 GCA_031995805.1 Massilia sp. | reverse complement strand
AGGTTGCGGCGGGTGGCGGCGTCCAGGCCGATGAATTCGCTCTCCGATTCCACCGCCAGGCTGTTCACGTGCTGCAGGCCGCGTCCCTGCGTCGACTGGGCATAGCGCAGCAGCGCGCCGGCCGCGCCGAACGCGGCGCCCAGGCCATCGGCGCCGAAGCCGGACAGCGTGGCCACGCCGAGCTGGTCGAGCAGCGATTTGTGGCCGTGCACGACGTCGAAATGCCATTCGGGCACGCGCTGGGTATGGCCGACGGGACTGGCCTCGAACATGCCGGCGTCGGCATCCGCGCGCAGCACCTCGGCCGGCGCGATGCGTTCCAGTTCCTGTACCAGGCGGGTGGCGGCGGCGCGCGCGTCGCCGGCGAATTCCATCAGGCGCAGCGCGCCGCTGGCCAGCGACAGCCAGGCCAGGCCCGTGGTGACCACCTTGCGGTTCGCCATCGTGCAGACGGCCAGCAGCGGCCGCTCGGCCTTTTCCGGCAGCAGGTCGGCATCGGTCAGCGTGCCCGGCGTGACCACGCGCACGACCTTGCGCTCGACCGGTCCCTTGGACAGCGCCGGATCGCCGATCTGCTCGCAGATCGCGCAGGACTCGCCCAGCTTGACCAGCTTGGCGAGGTAGGGATCGAGCGCGTGGAACGGTACGCCCGCCATCTTGATCGGATTGCCGCCCGAGCTGCCGCGCGCCGTCAGCGTGATGCCCAGGATGCGCGAGGCCTTCTCGGCGTCCTCGAAGAACAGCTCGTAGAAGTCGCCCATGCGGTAGAACACCAGCATCGTGGGGTAATCGGCCTTGATGCCGAGGTACTGCTGCATCATGGGCGTGTGTTTTTCGGTCGCGAGGCGCTTGGCCGCGTCGGCATTGATTTCGCGTGGAACGTTCATGTGGTCGAGTCGAGGAGGCAAGGGCAGATGGACTTGCCAGGGACGCCATTTTACCGCGTTCGGGTGGCGGCGGGACAGGCGCGGCTGCGGCGGTATTTCCCCGAGCTGGGGATGACGGAATACCTTCATGGATGCCGGTCTCACGCCGTGGTACGCTCGCGGTAGCAGGAAGTCAACTTTGTCAAATGTAATGGAGGCAGTATTGAAGAACTGGCAGCGTCGGGGATGCGGTGTCCTGGCCATCGGCGGCGGGGCGATCGGGCTCGGTACGATGATGAATGCGATCCTGCAAGGGCGGGTGTCCGTATCGACCCATCTCCTCGTCACGGTGCTTGCCGTCGCGTTCTTCGGGTGGGGTATATGGTGTGGCGTGCAATTGCTGGAGGGGAAACGGCAGGCATTGGCGTGGAACGCCCTGTTCTGGATGGTGCAGATTCCCCTGTTGCAGACCCCCATGCTCAACTATGGCGCATTTTGCGGGGCGCAACTGCAGCTCATCTTCAAGCTGGCGCCCGCCGAAATCGGCATGCTCGGTTCCGTGCTGGGCGCTCAACTGGGGTTCGGCCTCGGGCAGGCCGGTGCACGCGTCGCCGTCGGCATCAATCTGGTTGCACTGGGCATTGCCTTCTTCCTCGTGCGCAGCCACGCCGGCGCGGGGGCGGCGCCGGCGCTGGAGCAGGGCACGACATCGCAGCGCGCATGACCGGCTGGGAATAAAAAAGCCCGCATCGCGCGGGCTCGTCGTGAAACGGCAGGGCAGGCTGATCAGCCGCGTCCCTTGCGCCGCCGCACCGCCACGCACCCTGCCAGGCCCAGTCCCACCAGTGCCAGCGATGCCGGTTCGGGGACAGGATTGGTGGGATTCTGTGGATCGCGCGAGGTATAGGTCGCGTAGATGTCGTCCAGCAGGTTGTAGGCATGGGTGCTGGTAAAAACGACCGAGGCCACGCCCAGGATGTCCTTCGGCAGCGCGCCTTCTCCGGTCAGGTTGACCGAACCCCAGCCAGCGGCGGTCAGGGTCAGGATGCCGTTGGTGCTGTAGTTCAGGTCGAACAGGTTGAACAGGCCACCGTCGGCGGCCGTCAGCACGACGTAGGCGCCTTCACCGTTTTCCTTGCTGTCGTGCCAGTTGTAGGTCGCGCTTTCGCCGGCGTCGCCGATATGCAGTTCGTCGGCTTTCGATGCTTTCGGTCCGTACAGCGTCAGTACGAAACCGTTCTCGGTATAGGCCAAGTATTTGTCGGTCAGGACCATGTTCGGCCCCAGATCGTTGGTGCCTCCATACTGGCCCGACAGGGCGTCGAAGGTCATGACCGCCGCGTTGGCGCCGGTGCCGGCAAACAATCCCGCGCATGCGAGCAAGGCGGTGGCAAGCTTGGAAGTCAGTTTCATGGTGGATTTCCTGCAATAATTACCATACATGGTAGCAGGAAATCATGCTGATAATAAATTGTTTCTTTTTATAACGAGGTTATCATTGCGAGTAAAACCACAGTATTGCCCGCAACGGGTAACGATCATGCCGTCTTCATGACAGCCGCGCATGGTTCAGGATCACCCAGGCCACCGTGATGACGACCATGCCGGTGAGAGTCACGCACGACCACGTGAAGAACCAGGCCGACAGCAGGCCCGCCTGCAATACCTTTTCGAACAGCACGCCCAGCATGAAGTCGAAGGCGGTCAGGAAGGACCAGCGCCGCAGGTAGACGGGCAGGTAGCGGCTCATCTTGCGGTTGTGCTGGTGCGCGGCGTGGCGCTCGATGCGGTCGCGGGCGGCGCTGACGTCGCGGAACAGCCAGTCGAAGAACAGGAAGCGGTAGAGCAGGCGGCGGAACGGCATTTCCGGCGCCTGGTGATCGGAAGAGGGCTGCTGGTCCTTGTCGATGGTCATGTTTGCACCGCCTTGTCTGATGGCTCCGCCGCCTTGCGCCTTGCCGGCGCACGAGCGCGATTACCCATGGTATGCCAGATGCCGGGCCGGGCACGTTCGCTGCCTAACGTAGCGCGCCGCCGCGGGCGCGCCGCCCCGCATCGTTCCATTCTCCGCTGGAATCCCGGTGATATTCTGCGCGGAATCGAACGGCGGCGCCGGCGCCCGTCGTCGGCCGTCGCCAAAAGACGACGGGCGCCCTGGGGCGCCCGTCGCGGCCGGTGCGGGGAACCGGATCAGGCTTCGGCCACGCGCCTGGCGATGTGGGCCAGCGCCTCGTCGACCTGGTCGATCAGGATCAGCGCCAGGTCGCCCGGCTGCAGGCGGCCCAGTGCGGTATCGATGGCAACGAACTCGCCCTTGATCTCGGCCACGTGGCTGGTGCGGGTCGCGCCCGCCAGGCCCTCGCGCAGCAGCGTCACGACCTCGCCTTCGGAGCGGCCGCGCTGGCACTGGTCTTCGTACAGCAGCACGTCGTCGAAGGCCTTGCCGAGGATGCGGGTCTGGTCGC
>DAMAFT010000594.1:0-3344 GCA_031995805.1 Massilia sp. | reverse complement strand
GACGTGGTGGCGCAGGGTCGCGCCAGCCCGCGCGGCCTGTTGCGGGTGAACGCCACGCTGGGCTTCGGGCGCAACACGATCGCGCCGCTGGTGTCGCGCTTCTGCCTGCGCTATCCGGACGTCGAAGTGCAGATGGAAGTGACGGACCGCCCGGTCGACCTGGTGGACAACGGCTTCGACCTGGCGATCCGCTTCGGCGCCTTGCCCGACAAGCGCCTGAACGCGCGCCGCATCATGTCGAACCGGCGCTTCCTGTGCGCCTCGCCGGCCTACCTGGAGGCGCACGGCACGCCCGCCAGCCTGGCCGACCTGGCCCGCCACCGCTGCATCGTCCACCGCCAGAACGACGACGCTTACGGCATCTGGCGCTTCCAGCACCACGACCACACCGAGGCCGTGAAGGTGCGCGGCCACCTGTCGAGCAACGATGGCGACATCGTGCTGGGCTGGGCGCTGGACGGCCACGGCATCCTGATCCGCTCGGAATGGGACCTGGCCAAGTACCTCGACAGCGGGCGGCTGCGCATCGTGCTGCCGGATTTCTCGTTGCCGGACGCGGACTTGTTCGTGTATTACCCGAGCCGGCGCAACCTGGCCATCCGGACGCGTGCGTTCATCGATTTCCTGGTCGAGCACTTGCAGGACGGAGCGGGCGCGGTACGCGGCCGGAAGGAGCGTGCCGCGCCGGCGGCCTGACGGCGGGCACGCCGGCGGTCTCAGGACTGGGCCAGCAGGCGGGCGACGGCCTCGAAATCGTTGCGCGAACCAGTGCGCCGGCCTTGCGCGCGCATGTGGTCCATCCAGTCGTCGAAGTGCGCAACCAGGTCGGCGGCCTGTCCGGCGGGCGTTTGTCCGTCGGCGTTCCGGGCCGCAGCGAGCTGAGGAAACGCCTGCAGGATCAGCGTGGCGGCCTGCGGGTTGCCGAAGCGGACGGCCGTGTGCAGGGCCGTCTGCTTTTCGTCGAACGTGGCCCTGGCGGCGTCCGGCTTCAGCGCCAGCACCGCGGCGATGCAGGCCGTCGAGCCGCCGGCGACGGCCGCGTGCAGCGCCGTGCGGCCGATGGCGTCCTGGGCATCGGGATCGGACAGGCCGGCCAGCGCTTGCGTCAGCGCGACGTCCCCCTCGTCGGCGGCCAGCATCAGCGGAGTCTGCTGCTTGAAGTCGACCAGGCGTGCCTGTTCCGGCCACGCTTGCAGCATCAGCTGCGCCGCGCGCCGCAGGTGCGCCGCCGGCGGGGAGGCGGCGGCGACAAGGCGTCCGCCGGCACGCGCAGCCCTTGCGAACCTGGCCTCGAACTGCGCGGCCCCTTTCATCCACAGCAGCAGCAGGCTGTCGCGGCGGGCATCCTTCATGCGCAACGTCCGCAGCTTTCTTTCGTTGCGGGCCAGCCAGGCGCCCAGGCCGCTCAGGTCGCCCCTTGCGACCATGTCGATCGATTGCGCGACCAGCGCCTTCACCGCATCCAGCGCATGCGCGTCGAGCCTTTCGACGCCCGGGTAGGGCCGGTAGAGTTCGCGCCAGAACACGTCTTCGGCGTGCGCCGCCGCGCCGGCGAGCGAGTCGCCGACGGGCGGCGCCAGCGGGTCGCGCACGATATGGCGGTACAGGAAGTCCTGGCTGCGCGGATCGAAGCCGCGCCGCGCGACCTCGGTCGCCAGGCATTCGCGCGCGATCTCGAAGCGCAGCGGGCCGTGGTTGCGTTCCAGGCAGGCGTCGAGGGCGGCGCGCAGGTCCGCGCCGGCGCCGGCCAGGTCGTTGCCCATCAGGCGGTGCCGTGCCCGCAGGCGCAGGAACGGCGCCTTCCAGGCATCGTAGCCGGGATGCGCCTCGGCCTCGTCGAGCAGGGCGGCTACGCGCGACTGCGCGTCCGGCGCGTGCGCGGGCGGCAGGCGCAGCACGAGACGGTCGAGTTCGAGCAGGAACGCGCCGGCCTGCTGCGCCGGCGTGCGCGCCAGTTCCCGCACCCTGGCCAGCGCCATGGCCGCCGCCTGCGGCGCCAGTCCCGCATGCCGTGCCACCTGGCTGGCGACCAGGTAGCGCGGTTCCGCCTGCAGCAAGGCGGCGAACGCCGGCAATCCCGGCGCCCCCAGCAGCGCTTCGCGGCGCGCATCGTCGCCGATCTCCTGCTCCTGCAGCGCGAGCCGGTGGGCGGAGACGGCCAGGCCCTGTTCCGGCGTGCCGAAGGGAACGAGTTCCTGCAGCGGCGCGGCGGGCGCGAGGTCCAGGAAGCGACGCGTCAGGCGCTCGCCCAGCCAGGGCGTCGCATCGCCCATCGACGGCATGATCGACATCAGGAGGTCGAGCCGGTCCCACGGCGCGAAGCCGGCTTCGAACCAGTCGTCCTGTTCCGCCTGCGTGGCGCCATGGCGTACCGAGGCGATGGTGCGGTTGTAGACCGTGTGGAACAGGGCCAGCAGCGGCAGCAGGCGGTTTTGCGCCGGGTCCGCGCAGCGTGCATCGACGCCCTTGCCGCACAGGATGGCCAGCAGGTCACGGTAACCGGATTGCGTCATGCGCGCGATGCGCAGGCGCTGGCGCACCAGCCACATCGGCGGGGGCGCCCAGCGGATGGCGATGGCGTCGGCGCAGCGCAGCGCATCGTCGCCGGACGCCGTGCCGGCGAGGATGGCGCCGATCAGTTCGGCGTCGAGGGGAATCTCGTGCGCCAGCGCCTGCGCGTCGAGGCCGCGGCCGCGCACGAAGTCCCGTGCGGCGGCGATGCGTGCGTCCGGCGCCATGCCGGGATCGGGAACGAAGGCGCCGCGGTAGTCGAAGCGGGCGTCGTCGTGGAACAGTTCCGCGATCATCGCCGCGCTCTTGGGCAGCGTGCCTTCCAGGCGCCAGGCCTGCAGCGTGCGCAGCGCGTTGTCGTTGGCGCGCTGCGCGCCTTCGCGCCACAGGGCGCCGCCAGCCGCTTCGAGCGTCTGGTCGCCCAGCAGGTCGAGCAGCCATTCCAGCACCTGGGCGACCGGTTCGCGTACCGTACCCGCGGCCCCGTCCCATTCCGGCAAGAACCAGAAGGCGCCACCCGGCATGCCGGCGTCGAAGGGCTGGCCGCGTTCGGCGCCGTCCAGGCTCCACAGTGCGAGCCGGCGCGCCAGGCCGGGTATCCAGCAATAGGCGAGCATATGCCACAGGACTTGCGCCGCGCTCGCTTCGCCGGTCCAGGTGTGGGCGGACAGCGCCGCTTCGAATGCCGCCCACTCGGCCAGGTTGCGCAATGCGTCGTCGCGCGCCGCCTCGTCCATTTCCAGCGCGTCGAAGATCTCGCCGAGCAGTTGTTCGGCAAACTGCGTGTGGCGCGTGCGGGAAAACTTCAGTCCGGCGAACTCCTGCAGGTACGT
>DAMAFT010000593.1:0-3351 GCA_031995805.1 Massilia sp. | reverse complement strand
CGGCGGCCGTTGCCGCGCGTCCCGCCGCCAGGGCCGCGCGCAAGACCGTGAAGCGCACGCCGCGGCGCCAGGCCGCGCAGCCGGCGCCGGCCGCATCCGCTGCGCCGTCCGCCGGCGCGGCCCGCCGGCGCCGCGAAGAGATGCTGATGCAGTGCCGCGCCCACGGCTACGACCAGCGCCAGTGCGACCGGCGCGGCTGCGCGATGACGCGCTACGGCTTTGCCTGCCGCGGCTAGTCCGAATGCGCGATGCGCAGGCCGCCCTTGCCGTCCGGCAGCCAGACCTCGGCGAGGTCGGAGCTGACGTCGAACAGGCCCAGGCCGTGCGCCGCCGCCAGGCGCGCCACGGCGCCGTGGGCCTCGTCGATCTTGTCCCAGTCGTGGAAGGACAGGTAGATCAGCGCGCTGCCGATGGTATAGTCGGTGCCGCTCGCGGCGGCGTCGCCGGCATCCTCCGGCCCCGGCGGGAAGGCCGCGGCCAGGTCGGCGTAAAAGGCCCGCAGGCCCGGCGCCGACCCGGCGGCGGCGGGATCGTCGTAGTCGTGCGCCTCCGGCCACTCGGTCTGCGCGTCGTACCAGGCGAGGAAGGCGGGACGCCTGGCGGGCGCCAGCGCGGGTGCGAATACCATCAGGTCGTAGCTCATGAGATTGAATTCCAGGTAAGTCAGGACGGCATTATGCGAGAAAAGGGCAGCATCGGACAGGGGCCGCGATGGCGGTAGCGCTGGCGCCGGACGAGGTCGAGTTCACCGCCATCCGCGCCCAGGGGCCGGGCGGGCAGAACGTCAACAAGGTGTCGAACGCCGTGCAGGCGCGCTTCGACATCGGCGCCAGCTCGCTGCCGGAGCACGTCAAGGAGCGCCTGCGCGCGCTGCCGGACGGCCGGATCACGCGCGAGGGCGTCGTGGTGCTCAAGGCGCAGGGCGAGCGCAGCCTGGAGCGCAACCGCGAGGAAGCGCTGCGGCGCCTGCAGGAACTGGTCGACCGGGCGTCGGCGGTAGCGATCGCGCGGCGCCCGACCCGGCCCACGCGCGCCTCGCAGCGCCGCCGGCTCGACGCCAAGGCGCGCAGCGGGCAGGTCAAGGCCCTGCGCGGCAAGGTGCGCGACTGAGCGAATGAGCGAATGAGCGAATGAGCGCCTGAGCGACTGAGCGTCAGGGCGCTGCGGCGTCCGGCGGCGGCTTGCGCGCGGCCACGCCGGCGAACGCGCCCGGCTCCTGCGTGTAGTGCGGCGAGGTCATCGGCACGCCCTGGCGCGCGAAGGCGTCCACGATGTGCTGGTGCAGCCGGCTGCGCAGTTCCACGCGGGCGCGCGCCGACGCCACGCGGGCATGCGCCACCAGCCGGTATTCGATGTAGAAGTCGGACAGCGCGGCCTGCGCGACGAAGGGGCCGGGCGTGGCCAGCAGGCCGTCGGTGGCCTGGGCCGCCTCGTGCAGCAGCGCGTGCACCTGGCGCCACGGCGTGCCGTAGCCGACCGTCACGGCCGCCTCCAGCGTGAAGTCGGCGGCCGCCTCGGTGCGCGAGAAGTTGCGCGTGGTGTTCGCCAGCACCAGCGCGTTCGGCAGCGAGATCTCGGCGCCCAGGCCGGAACGCAGGCGCGTTTCGAACATCCCGAGCTCGACCACGGTGCCCTCGGCGTCGCCGATGCGCACGTATTCTCCCTTGCGCAGCGCGCGCGTGTACATCAGGATCAGGCCGGATGCGCCCTGTGCCACGATGCTGGAGCCGCCGATCGACACCATCAGTCCCGCCAGCACGGTGACGCCCTGGAAGGCCGCCGTGTGGGCGCCGGGCAGGTAGGGATAGGCCATCGCCAGCGCGAACAGGACGATGCCGACGTCGACCAGGCGGCGCGTCGGCAGGGCCGTGTCGCGGTCCAGCCAGCCGACCTGCAGCGCGCCGTCCTCGACCCGGCGCAGCACCGAACGCGCGGTCGCCATCGCCACGCGGGCCAGCGCGGCGATGGCGACCACCACCAGCAGCCCGGGGACGGCGCCGGCCGCGCCCGCGCCGGCATCGAGCAGGGCGTCGACCAGGTAGTCGCGCAGGCGCTCGCCCCAGGTGCGCGAATACGGGATCTGGCCGAGCAGGAACGTCAGCCACAGGAAGGTGGCGAACAGGCGCAGGCCCCACAGCAGCACGCTGGACAACTGGCGCAGGAAACGCGTGAAATGCTCGGCGTCGAGCAGCGCGACGTTGCGAAAGCGTACCCGGCGCAGGCGCCGCGTCAGCAGGCGCTCGGTGGTCACGCGCAGCCGCCGCTGCAGCATGCCGAGCGCGCGCAACACGAGCACGTAGGCCGCCGTCGCCGCCACGCACAGGCCGCCCGCCGTCGCCAGGTAGCGCGGGCTGTCCTGCTCGCGCCGCTCGCGCAGCGCGGTTTCCAGCAGCGCCGCGCTGTCGGCCGCGACCTGCGCCGTGGTGTCGCCGCCCGACGCGTCGACGTCGCCCGGTGTCACCAGGAACAGCAGGCGGCCGTCGAGCAGCACCTGCGCGCCTTCGTCGATCGCGCGCGTTGCGGCGCGCTGCGGACCGCCGGCGGCGAGCGCCCGGTCGAGGCGCTTGCGGGCGCCGTCGGCGCGGTCCTGGGGCGGGTAGCCGGCCAGCGTGGCGCGGAACGTGAACACGGTGCGCGCGCCGACGTTCAGGCGCGCGCTGGATGCGGGCTTGGCCGGCAGCGCCGCCTGCACTGCCCGGCCGGCTTCGCTGGCGCGGCCGGCAGGCCAGGACAACAGCATGACGGACATCAGGACAAGGCGAATGAAAACGGACATGGCACGGCGGCGGGGCAAATCCGGCATGATGCCACGGCTGGCCGATATCGTGGGAAAGCGGTGCGCCTGCCGGGGCCGGCGCGCCACAGGCGGGAGTGACAATCCGCGCACTTTGCGGGCCCGCGAACTGGTATCGTGACGCGTCCTGCAACGTCGACCTTCCCGTTCATGTCACGAACCCCGTCTCTTCCCCGCCACCCGCTCGCGCTGGCCGCCTGCCTGGCCTGCCTGGTCCCCGCTGCCGCCCTGGCGCAATCGGCCGCGCCGGCGGCGCCGGACGCGCCCGCCGGCAAGCCCGCCGCCAAAAAGGAAGAGACGGTGCAACAGGTCGAGGTGAAGGGCGCCGCCGCCGGCTACGATGCGCGCCGCGACGACACGGCCAGCAAGACGGTGCTGAACGCCGAGGAAATCCGCAAGTACGGCGACGACAACATCTTCGACGTGCTCAAGCGGGCGCCCGGCGTCACCGTCACCGGCAAGACGCTGCGCATGCGCGGCCTGGGCGCCGGCTACACCCAGATCCTGGTCAACGGCGACCGACCGCCGCCCGGGTTTTCGCTGGACGCGCTGACGCC
>DAMAFT010000592.1:0-3357 GCA_031995805.1 Massilia sp. | reverse complement strand
CTGCGAGCACCAGGGGCCGGCCAGCACGCGCGACAGGTCGAGCACGCGGATGTGGTTCAGGGCGCCGGGCAGGCCGTTCGCTTGCGTCATCGTGTCTCCATGCTGTTGTCGTTGCAGCGGATTATAGTCCGGTCGCCCGGCGCGGCGCCGGCTCGGGCGCGTCCAGCGCGGCCGCGA
Organism: Massilia sp.; assembly: GCA_031995805.1. Taxonomy (GTDB): domain Bacteria; phylum Pseudomonadota; class Gammaproteobacteria; order Burkholderiales; family Burkholderiaceae_D; genus Telluria. The sequence goes on along the minus strand of DAMAFT010000592.1, from coordinate 3,180 downwards.
ACAGCCCGCGCTCGTTGTCGACGATGGCGTCGATGCGGTGCGCGTCCAGGCCCATCGCGCCCAGCACGAACGCCGACAGCTGCAGGCTGGCCTCGAAGGTCTCCGGCACCACCACGCTGGCGCCGGCCAGCTTCAGCGTGCGCGCATGCTTTTCGTCGCGCGAGCGCGCGAACAGGCGCGCGTGCGGGAACTCGCGCCGGATGCCGCGCACCGCCTGCAGCGCGGCGGCCGGGTTGTCCATGGTGAGCACGATCGCCGGCGCTTCTCCGGCGTCGACGCGACGCAGCAGTTCCGGGCGGGCGGCGTTGCCGAAGAAGACCGGCGCGCCGGCGCCGCGCAGGCTGGCCACCAGCTTGGCGTCGTTCTCGAAGGCCACCCAGGGGATGTTCTGGGCGGTCAGCAGCTTGCCCAGCTGCTGGCCGACGCGCCCGAAGCCGGCGATGACGACGCGGCCGCGCGCCGAGGCCAGGGCGCCGTCGTCCTGCGCCGCCGCGCGCTGCCGCTCGGCGTCTTCCCAGCGGTCGCCGATGGCGCGCCCGACCCTGGCCAGCAGCGGCGTGACGAACAGCGACAGTCCCACCGCCAGCATCACCCTGCCGCCCAGCGCGGCGTCGAGCAGGCGGCTGGCCACGGCATAGCCGATCACGATGAAGGCGAACTCGCCGCCCTGGCCGAGCAGCAGGGCGCCCTCGACGGCGCGGCCCCAGGGCAGGCCGCCCTGGCGCAGCAGCGGCGCGATCACGATGCCCTTCAGCGCCACCAGCAGCACGACGGCGCACGCGAGCCACAGCGGCGCGTGGACGATCTGCAGCGCGTCCATGCCCATCCCCACGGTCATGAAGAACAGCCCCATCAGCAGGCCCTTGAAGGGTTCGACCATCAGCTCGACCTCGTGCTTGAACTCGGTCTCGGCCAGCAGCAGGCCGGCGATCAGGGCGCCCAGCGCCATCGACAGGCCGGCCATCCAGCACAGGCCGGCGATGCCGAAGGTGGACAGCAGGATCAGCGCCATGAACACGTCCGGCTGGCGGTGGCGGGCGAAGGCGCGGAACAGCGGATGCACGACGCGCCCGCCGACCAGGTAGATCAGCGCGATGGCGATGCCCGCCTTGCCCATCGCGAGCAGCACCTGCCAGGCGATGTCGATGCCGGTGCCGGCCGCGCCGCCGGCCAGCGCACCGATCAGGATCAGGATCGGCACCACGGCCAGGTCCTGCAGCATCAGCACGGCGAACACGGCCTGGCCGAGGCGCGAGCCGGTGTCGTTGCGCTCGCCCAGCAACTGCATCACCACGGCGGTGGAGGACAGCGACAGCACCAGGCCCAGCACGAGGGCGGCGTCGGCCGGCACGTGCAGCATCAGGGCGGCCGCGCCGCCGATCAGCGCCGCGCACAGCACGACCTGGGCGGCGCCGGTGCCGAACACCCAGCGCCGCATCGCCCACAGGCGCGCCGCCGACAGTTCCAGGCCGATCATGAACATCAGGAACAGCACGCCGAGCTCGGCCAGCATGGCGACGTCGTCGTTGTTCGGGAAGGTGAGCCAGCCGAGCCAGGACACGTCACCGGCCAGGCGGCCCAGGCCGAATGGACCGAGCAAGGTGCCGGCCGCGAGGAAGCCGAGCACCGGGTTGATGCGCAGCCGTTGCAGCGTGGGGATCAGGATGCCGGACAGGGCGAGGAAGAGGAGGATTTCCCGCAGGAAGGGGAAGGCGTGTTGCTCTTGCACGGTGACCTCGTCGTTACACAAACGGGGTCATTGTATATGAGATGTAAATGTTGCAAAAAAGAATGATAACGTCGGCCGCACGCAGGGTGCGCACGGGGTGCGCACCCTGCGTCCACGATTACGACCGGGCGTTGATGGCCTCCACGGGCGTCTCTTCCATCTGCCGTTGCCCGTCCGCCTGCGGCTGCCGGCTCTCGGCCGTGCGGATCAGCTCCTCCATCTCCGGATCGTGCACGTTGCGCAGTTCGAGGTAGCGGGCGATGGCATTGTCCAGCGGCGGCAGCAGGATGCCGCGCTCGCTCGTCATGCCCGTATGGCGCGGGCGCGGCGCCGCCATGCCGAGTGCGGCCGCCGGCACCGCTTCCAGCGACGCGCTGTCGATGCCCGCCGCGGCGGCGGCCTGCGCGGCCAGCGCCGCCCAGGTGACGGCGCCGGCGTTGGCCAGGTGCCAGACGCCGCTTTCCGCGTCGATCGCCAGGTCCAGGCAGGCGTGCACCAGGTCCGGCACGTAGGTGGGCGAGACAGTCATGTCGTTGGCGGCGCGGAACGGCTCGCCGCGCTCCAGCGCCTCGAGCGCCAGCGTGACGAAGTTGTGCCGGTCCCAGGGGCCGAAGAAGGCGCTGGTGCGCACCACCAGCGCGCCCGGGTGGGCGGCGAGCACGCGCCGTTCGGCGTCCAGCTTGCTGCGCCCGTAGGCGTTCAGCGGGGCCGGCGCGTCGCTCTCGACGTAGGGGCGGTCCTGCGCGCCGTCGAATACCAGGTCGCTGGAGAAGGTGGTCAGGTGCACGCCATGGCGGGCGCAGGCGGCGGCCAGGATGGCGGCGCCGTCGGCGTTCTCGCGCATGCAGCGTTCGACGTCGTCCTCGGCCTCGTCCACGCGCACGTAGCCGGCCGTGTTGATCACGGCCCAGGGGCGGTAGTGCGCCAGCGCGCGCTCGACCGAGTCGGGGTCGCCGATGTCCATGTCGCCCCGCGCCAGCAGCCGGTAGGCGATGTGGCGCTTCTTGCAGATGCGCGCGAAGGCGCGGCCCAGCGTGCCGCTGGCGCCGGTGATCAGGACCGGACGGGCGTCGTTGCCGACGAGGGCATGGCCGTCGGCCGAGATCGAGGTGATCGCATCGGGCGTGGCCACCGGCGGGCACAGGAAGCGGCCCGGACGGCGCCACCAGCCCTGGCCGCGCAATACCGGGTGCGACAGCGGCGCCCCGGACGACAGCTCGCGCATCATGCGCGCCAGCGCGGTGGGGCGCGGCTGCGGCGCGCGCACGTCGAACGGGCCCGGCTCGTAGTAGCCGCGGTTCTGCGTCACCAGGCTGTTCCAGTCGAACGAGCCGAGCAGCGACCACACGGTGACGGCGCGCAGGTCGGCGCCGTTGGCGCGCGCCTGCTTGGCCGCTTCCCAGATCTCGAGCAGCCAGCACAGCTGGTCTTCGCGGTTGGCGTCGATTTGG
>DAMAFT010000591.1:0-3364 GCA_031995805.1 Massilia sp. | reverse complement strand
GCCCTTCCTGCGCCTGGCCGGCGTGCGCATCGAGCCGGGCAACCATGCCCAGCACGACACGCCGGGCGGCTACGGCATCCCGCCGTGCGTCGGCGCGATCGACCTGGTGCAGGTCGCCGACGGCAAGCGGACGGCGGTCAAGCTGCCGGCCGGCGCCTGCCCGCGCCGTCCGGTGTGGAGCGCCGACGGCCGGCGCTTCGCGTTCGAGAACATCGCCGCCGCCGCGGTCGAACTGTGGGTGGGCGACGCCCGCACCGGCGCCGTGCGCCGCCTGCCGGGCGTGCGCCTGAACCAGATGTTCGGCGACCAGGTGCAGTGGATGCCCGACCAGAAGACGCTGCTGGTCAAGCTGGTGAGCGCGCAAAAGGCGCCGCCGGTGGCGCCGCCGGGTTCCGACGGTCCCGGCATCCAGGAATCGCTGGGCGCGAAAGGGCAGAGCAGCACCTACGAGAACCGCGACACGCTGCGCAACCGCCACGACGAAGCCTTGTTCGACTACTACGGCACCTCGCAGCTGGCGCTGGTCGATGCCGCCAGCGGCAAGCTCACGCCGGTCGGCAAGCCCGGCCTGTACGAAGAGATCGACGTCGCGCCGGACGGCCGCCACGCCGTCGTGACCGAGATCCGCCCGCCGTATTCCTACGTCACCACGTTCGACCGCTTCCCGAAGCAGGTCGACCTGTGGGACCTGAAACAGGCCGGCAAGCAGGGCGCCAACCCGGTGGTGCGCGAGATCGCCGCGCTGCCGCTGGCCGACCGCGTGCCGAACCGCGGCGTGCCGGTCGGTCCGCGCAACTTCACCTGGCGCCCGACCGAGGCGGCGACGCTGGTCTGGGCCGAGGCCCTGGACGGCGGCGATCCGAACGCCAAGGCGCCCGCACGCGACAAGCTGATGATGCTGAAGGCGCCGTTCGACGCGGCCCCGGTGGAGATCGTGCGCACCGAGCAGCGCTACGCCGGCCTGGCGTGGAGCGAGAAGGCGGACGTCGCCCTGCTGACCGACTACGACGTCAACCGCAAGTGGCGCCGCACCTGGCAGCTGAACGTCGACGATGCGAAGAACTCGCGCCGCCTGGTGTGGGACATGTCGAGCGACGAGCAGTACGCCAATCCGGGGTCGCCGGTACGGCGCCAGCTGGCCAACGGCTTTTACGCGATCCGCGTCGAGGGCGACAGCATCTGGCTGGCCGGTGCCGGCGCCTCGCCCGACGGCGACCGTCCGTTCCTGGACAAGTTCGATCTCAAGTCGCAGCAGGCACGGCGCCTGTTCCGCAGCAGCAAGACCTCGTACGAACAGTTCCTCGGCTTCGCCGGCGACGATACGGGCCGCCTGCTGACCTGGTACCAGTCGGCCACGGAGACGCCGAACGCCTTCGTGCGCACGCTGGGCGCGCCGGTCGCGGCGGCGCCGGCGGCGGGCGAGCCGGTGGTCGCCTCGACGAGCGTCGCGCTGACGCACCTGGTCGATCCGGTGCCCCAGGTACGCGAGATCAAGAAACGCCTGGTGAAGTACAAGCGCGCCGACGGCGTCGACCTGTCGTTCACGCTGTACACGCCGCCGGGCTACAAGGAGGGCACGCGCCTGCCGACCATCCTGAACGCCTATCCGCTCGACTACGCCGACGCGTCGAAGGCCGGCCAGACCACCGGTTCGCAGGCGACGTTCACGCGCCTGCGCCAGTACCGCCTGCTGCTGCTGTCGGGCTACGCCATCATCGACAGCGCCGCCTTCCCGATCGTGGGCGATCCGCGCAAGGCCTACGACACCTATACCGAGCAGCTGGTGGCCAATGCGAAGGCCGCCGTCGACGAGGCGGTGCGCCTGGGCGTGACCGATCCCGAGCGCGTCGGCGTGACGGGCCATAGCCACGGCGCGCTGATGACGGCCAACCTGCTGGCCCACTCCGACCTGTTCCGCGCCGGCGCGGCCACCAGCGGCTCGTACAACAAGTCGCTCACGCCGTTCGGTTTCCAGAACGAGCGCCGCTCGGTGTGGGAGGCGCCGGACGTGTACACCAGGGCATCGACGTTCTTCTATGCCGACAAGCTCAAGACCCCGCTGCTGATCGTGCACGGCGCCGACGACGCCAACCCGGGCACGACGCCGCTGCAGTCGACCAAGCTGTACGAGGCGATCCGCGGCAACGGCGGCGTCACCCGCCTGGTGATGCTGCCGCACGAGCCGCACTGGTACGCGGCGCGCGAGTCGAACGAGCAGCTGGTGTACGAGATGCTGCGCTGGTTCGACAAGTACGTGAAGGACGCGCCGGCGCGCGTGCCGGCGGCGGCGCCGACGGCGAGTCCTTGATTCCTTGCGGCCGGGCGCGGCCGGCTCACGACCCGCGTCCGGCCCGCGGCTGCGCCAGGAAGCAGTCGGCGATCGCGGCGCTGGCGGCAATGCGCTGCGACAGCTCCCCAGCCCGGGCGCTCGGCGAACAGCGCGCCATTCGAGATACCGGTGGCGTCCACGCGGCCGCGGTCGACCGGGTGGTCGCCGCCCAGCCGGTCGAGCAGCGCCGCGACGAAGCCGACGTCGCCCTGCGAATCGCGGATGGTGGCACTGCCGTCGTTTCAGTCCCGGACAAGCCGGTGTCGTGTCAGCAATCGTTTCGCCGGCGCCGACATGGCGCGCCGTCTGTCGTACCGCGGTCACACTCCTGTAATTTCCCGCGTCGTTTTGTAATTTTTTGCAAGGTGAGGGCAGCGGAAACCCGTGCGGAAACCGGGCCGAAGTGTGCCTTCTGTAAAGAAATGTAAGCGTCCGAAGGCTCGCTGCCAGATAACGCCAATGAAATCATGGGCTTATGAATTTCGCGACAAATGCTGGCCGTACATTCGCCCCGCTGCTAGCATGAAACATCGATAACACAGGGGACATCCATGCAGCGCACCGAACACCAGCCGCCACCGTCGTCACTGCCGAGCCAGGCGCGCCCCGCCGATTCGGCCCGCGCGGTCATGGTCGGCATGGCGTTCGTCGCCCTGCTGTTCTTCATCCTCGGCTTCGTCACCTGGCTGAACGGCTCGCTGGTGCCGTTCCTGAAGATCGTCTGCGGCCTGAACAACTTCCAGGCCCTGTGGGTCACGTTCGCCTTCTACATCGCCTACACGGTGATGGCGCTGCCGTCCGCCGCCGTGCTGCGCCGCACCGGCTACAAGAACGGGATGACGCTGGGCCTGGCCATCATGGGCGTGGGCGCGCTGCTGTTCATCCCGGCGGCGCACAGCACGCGCTACGAGCTGTTCCTGCTGGCCCTGTTCACCCTGGCCAGCGGCATGACCCTGATGCAGACCGCGATCAATCCCTACATCGTCTGCCTCGGCGCGCGCGACAGCGCCGCCATGCGCATCAGCATCATGGGCC
>DAMAFT010000590.1:0-3380 GCA_031995805.1 Massilia sp. | reverse complement strand
GCACGGGTCGAGCTCTACCTCGAAGTCAGCGTCAACGGCGAAGAAACCGGCAGCGTGCTGCCGTTTTCCCAGGGCCCGCGCGGCCTGCGCAGCAGCGTCGCCAACCTGGCCGAGCTGGGCCTGGACGCCGCCCTGTTCGGCGTGGCGGGACAGGACGGCTTCGACCTGGACGGCGTTCCCGGCCTGCGCTACGCCTACGACGAGCGCCGCCAGCGCCTCGACCTGCAGCTCGACGACGCCCTGCGCCGCCCGCAGGAACTGCGCGCGCGCACCGTGCCGCGCGCGGCGCAGCCGGTCGCCGATGGTGGCCGCGGCCTGCTGCTGAACTACGGCCTGCATGCCCAGTCGGGCTTCGGCACGGCGCTGAACGCGGTGACGGAACTGCGCTGGTTCGACCGCTACGGCGTCCTGAGCAATACCGGCGCCGCCGTGCTGCGCGGCACCGACCGCGGCTACGTGCGCTACGACACCACCTGGACCCGCTCCGACCCGGCCAGCTTGACCACGCTGGAGATCGGCGACGTCATCACGTCCTCGCTGAGCTGGTCGCGCGCGCTGCGCCTCGGCGGCATCCAGTGGCGCCGCAACTTCGGGCTGCGCCCGGACCTGCTGACCTATCCGGTGGCCAGCTACGGCGGATCGGCTGTCGTGCCCAGCAGCGTCAGCCTGTACGTGAACGGCATCCGCCAGTTCCAGGCCGACGTCGGCGGCGGCCCGTTCCAGCTGCGCGACATCGCCGGCCTGAACGGCGCCGGCCAGGCCACGGTCGTCACCGAGGATGCGCTCGGCCGCACGGTGACGGCGACGCTGCCGCTGTACGTCGACACCCGCCTGCTCGAAGCCGGCCTGACCGACTATGCCGTGGCGCTGGGCGTGCCGCGCCGGGCCTACGGCGCCGAATCGTTCTCGTACGCGCGCACGCCGGTCGCCAGCGCCTCGGTGCGCCACGGCGCCGGCGACGTGCTGACGCTGGAAGGCCATGCCGAAGCCGGCGGCGGGCTGGCCAACCTGGGTGGCGGCCTGCTGCTGCGCCTGGGCCAGGCCGGCGTCGCCAGCGTCTCGCTGGCGGGCAGCGCCGGGCGCACGCGCGGCGCCCAGGCCGGCATCGGCTACCAGTACATCGCCCCGCGCTTCGCCGTCGACGCCGAGAGCCAGCGCGCCGGCGCCGGCTACGCCGACCTGGGCGCGGGCGGCGGCGCGCCGACGGTGCGCGCCAGCGACCGGCTCAACGTCAGCCTGGCGCTGGCGGGCGGGCGCAGCGCCGGCCTCGGCGTGATCAACTACAAGGTGGCCGGCGAACCGGCCGCGCGCATCGTCTCGCTGTCGCTGTCCAGCCACCTGGGCTGGGGCATGCACATGACGGTCAGCGTCTACCGCGACCTGCGCCGCCCCGACGCGCGCGGCCTGCAGGCCTCGCTCAGCATCCCGCTGGGCGAGCGCGCCGCCGGCAGCACCACCTTCGGCAGCCAGAACGGGCAGCGCGTGGCGGCCGTGACGGCGTCGGCGGCGCCCGACTTCGGCGGCGGCTTCGGCTGGAACGTGCAGGGCGGCCGCTTCGGCGACCAGCGCTACGACCAGGCCCAGCTGACCTACCTGGGCAGCGCCGGCCAGGTCGGCGTCACCACCCAGAGCGCCGGGACGACGCGCGCCACCACGGTGGAAGTCAACGGGTCGCTGGTGGCAATGGACGGCGCCGTCCTGCCGGCGCGCCACGTCGGGCGCGGCTTCGCGCTGGTGTCCACCGGCGTGGCCGACATTCCCGTGCTGCAGGAAAACCGCGTGATCGGGCGCACCGACGGCGCCGGCCGCCTGCTGGTGCCGGACCTGATGCCGTACACGCGCAACGAGATCGCCATCGACGTCAGCGCGCTGCCGGCCGACATGCGCGTGCCCAGCGTGCGCCAGGGCGTGGTGCCGCGCCAGTCGTCCGGCGTGCTGGCGCGCTTCGCGCTGGAACGCTACGCGGCCGCCAGCGTGATCCTGCACGGCACCGACGGCAAGCCGCTGCCGGTGGGCACGCCGGTGCGCGTGGACGGCGGCACGGCGACCGTGGTCGGCTACGACGGGGTGGTGTTCGTCGACGGCGTCAAGGCGCAAAACGCGCTGACGGCCGGGGAGGGCGCGGCTGCCTGCACCGTGCGCTTTGCCCAGGCCCCCGCCGGCGGCGGCGCGCTGCCGGTAATCGGCCCGCTGGTGTGCAATCCGAAGGAGAAAACATGACCTCAATGAACGTCCTTGCGCTGCGGGCCTGGCCCGTGCGCCTTTCCGTGCTGTTGCTGGCCCTGTGGCTGCTGGCGCCGGCCGCGCGTGCCGACACCTGCAGCGCGGCGATGACCGACGTCGTCTTCAGCAACGTCAACCCGATCGCCGCCACCGACGTCTACGCCAGCGGCACGCTGACGGTGACCTGCAGCTTTTCCGCGCTGTCGCCCAACGCGCTGCTGCCGACCCTGTCCGTCTGCGTCTCGCTGGGCGGCGCCGGCGGCACCTGGCGCACGATGGGCAGCGGCAGCGCCACGCTGCCGTTCAATCTGTACACCGACAGCAGCTACACGGCGGCCGCCACCTGGGGGTCGGCGGCGGTGCCGGGCACGGCCCAGTTCACCTATTCCGGCGGCGGGTTGCTGGGCATCGGCTCGGGCAGCAGGAGCTGGCAGGTGTACGGCAAGATTCCCGGCAGCGCCATCGCGGCGGTACCGACCAGCGGCGGCGCCGACACCACCTACACGGCCGACTTCAGCGGCAAGGGCGTGATCCAGTACGCGTTCAGCGGCCTCGTCACGCCGGCCTGCACGGCCGGCAGCAGCAGCACCTTTTCGTTCCAGGCGCGCGCCACCGTCGTCAACGATTGCCGGATCGGCGTCGGCCAGCTGTCCTTCGGCACCTCGAAGGTCTTGAACGCGGCCGTGCGCGCCAGCACGACGATGAGCGTCCTGTGCACGGCCGGCAAGGCGTTCCAGGTGTCATTGAATTCGGGGAACTACGGCAGCGGCGGGGGGCGCCGGATGAAGAACGCGGCCACCGGGGAGACGGTCGGCTACCAGTTATCGGCCAGTTACGACGGCAGCCTGTGGGGCGACGGCAGCGGCAGCGGCGTGCCGCTGGGCAGTACCGGCACGGGCGCGGCGCAGTCGATCACGGTGTACGGACGGGTCAGCCCGCAGGCGACGCCGTCGCCGGGGGATTACACGGACACGGTGACGGCGACCCTGTATTTCTGAGGATCAGAACCACACCGTCAGCGCCGCCGGCGCATCGGTGTCGTGCGGCCGCTCGGTGCGGCGCTGCGCCGGCGTGGCCGTCGCCGACGACCGGACAGCGCCCGTCTCCTGGATCTGGTACGGCGTCCGGTACTGGCAGCGGACGCCGTACCAGATCCA
>DAMAFT010000589.1:0-3384 GCA_031995805.1 Massilia sp. | reverse complement strand
CAGGCCGAGCACCGTGGCGCGGGTGGCGCCGCCGCTCGCCGCCGGCTGCGGGTCGACCTGGTTGCGCAGCACCAGCGACAGCGCGCCGATCGAGCGCGCCAGGTCCAGCTTCTCGACGTCCTGCGGCGCCAGTTCCAGGGTGACCGCATTCACGACCCTGGGCTTGGTGTCGTCGCGGTTCGATTCCTGGGCGACGGCCAGCACCAGGACCCGCTCCAGCACGATCTTCGAGATCGACTGCACGCGCGTGCCGTTGTCGGACGTGCTTTCCTGCAGGTTGACGAGGATGTCGACGTAGTTGCCCGGCAGGGCGAAGCCGGCCACGCCGACGACGTCGTTGACGCGCACGGTCATCGCACGCTTGCCGGCGGCGACCACCGCCGACAGGCCGCCGCTGGTGCCCGGCGCGGCCAGCTTCGATTCCAGCACCGGCTCGCCGCGGTTGATGCCTTCGCGGGCGACGCGCTCCTCGAGCTTCCTGACGTCGGTGAAAGCGCCCGGCGGCGTTGACCCGGACGGCCATTCGGCCAGCTGCAGGCTGGCCGCCGCCAGGCGCGCGCCCTGCGGGATGTCGGCGATGGCCACCACCACGCGGGTGCCTTCGGCGCCCTGCTCGCTCATCCACTTGGCGGCCACCAGCACGGCGGCCAGCGCCAGGAACAGCGCCACCCCGATGATCAGGAAGGCTCTCGAGTTACGCATCATGGATTCTCCATCGTGGCGCCGGTGCGGCGGTCCGGCCGGACGTCGTGCGCGGGGGCGGCGCCCGTCGCGAAATAGTTGTGCCAGGCCCAGTCGAGCGTGTGCGGCGTGAGTTCCGGCGCGCGTTCCTCGTAGCGTGCCAGGTCGCGCGACTGGCGCACCAGGTCGCGCGGATGGCAGGCCAGCAGCGGCACGCCGTGGCGGCGGTGGCAGTCCAGCAGGTAGCCGAACATGGCCGGGTCGAAGGCGACGCCGGCGCCCAGGCAGGCCTGGCGGAACAGGCGCAGGTATTCGTCTTCGCTGGCCGGCGGCACCTCGATCTTGTAGCCGAGGCGGCGCAGGAAGGCGCCGTCTGACAGGCGCTGCGGCACGAAATTCGACGAAAACACGACGATCACGTCGAACGGCACCTCGAAGGTGTGGCCGGTGTGCAGCGTCAGGTAGTCGACGTTGCGGTCCATCGGCACGATCCAGCGGTTCATCAGCGACTCCGCGGTGCAGCGCTGGCGGCCCAGGTCGTCGATCACGAAGATGCCGTTGTTCGACTTCAGGTGCGGCGGCGCCTGGTACAGGCGGGTGTGCGGGTCGAAGCGCAGGTCCAGCATGTCCAGCGTCAGCTCGCCGCCGGCCAGCGCCGCGGGGCGGCGCACGTCGCGCACCCAGCGCATGTCGGGCGCGCTGCCGCGGTCGATGCCGCCAGGGGGCAGCGCGCATTCGCGCGCGGGGCGGTGCTGGACCGCGTCGAAGAACGGGATCACCTCGCCGTCCACCATCAGCGCGTGCGGCACGGCGATGGCGCCGCACAGCAGGTCGCGCAGGCGCTCGGCCAGGAAGGTCTTGCCGCTGCCGGCCATCCCGTGCAGGAACACGGCGCGGCCGGAATTCATCGCGGCGCCGAGCTGGTCCAGCACGCGCGCATTCACGACGACGCCGTCGAAGGTGTCTTCCATGGCGGCGCGCGTGACGTGCATGCCGGCCACGCTCTGGGCCGCCACCTGGGCCGTGTAGGCGGCCAGCGTGACGGGGGCCGGGCCGGCATAGGCGTTGCGCGCCATGGCGACGGCGGCGCGCGCGCGGCCGGCGTCGGTCAGCACGTAGGACAGGTCGGCGTCGGTGCCGCTGCTGCCGATGCGCGCCACTTCGCACAGCTTTTCGGCGCGCAGGAAGGCGATCAGCGGATCGATCACGCCGACCGACAGCTTGACGTGCGCCGCCAGCTCGGGCAGGCGCAGCTGGCCGCGCTGGTGCAGCACCTTCGCCACCAGCTCGACCAGGAACAGGAACGGCAGCCCGGTGTCCTCGACGCTGCGCGGCGCGCGCATGTCGGCCGGGGCGGGAGGACGGGCGATCATGGAATACGGCGCGATCACAGCGGCATCTCCCCGAAGGCGCGCAGCCACAGCACGCAGGCGGCCGTGGCGGCGGCGATCGCCACCGCGTACGGCAGGCGCCCGCTGGCGGCCTGCGGCGGCGCCACCTGCACGCCGCCGCCGGCCAGCGCGGCCAGCGTCGTGTGCAGCGCCATCCGGCAGGCGTTGGCGACGACGCGGCGCAGGCTGCGCTGCCAGGCGGCGAACGCCAGCGCCAGCAGCCCGCCCAGCGCCAGCGCGACGACGCCCACCGCCAGCACCTGGCCGGCGCCCACGAAGGCGCCGACCATGGCCAGCAGCTTGACGTCGCCGGCGCCCATCAGGCGCAGCGCGTACATCGGCAGCAGGAAGGCCAGGCCGAGGCCCAGGCCGCCGAGCGCGGCCCCGATCCCGAGGCCGCCCGCCGGCACGCCGAACAGGCCGCCCGGGCCGCCGGCGGCCGGCAGCAGCGCGTGCAGCGCGAGCGCCGCCAGCATGCCGGGGAACACGACGGCATTCGGAATGCGGCGCGCACGCACGTCGTGCCAGACGGCGGCGCCGAGCAGCGCGGACAGCAGCGGGAGGGAAATCGAGGTCAAGGCGGGCTCCGGTCAAAAAAAATCCGGAACGGCAAACCGTTCCGGACTGCGGCCGCCGGGGGGGACGGCGGCCGCTGCGGCGATTACGCCGGCTGCTTGATCTTGTTCGCCAGGTTGGTGAACAGCGTGCTGATGTTGCCGCCCAGCAGGGTAACGGCGGCGATGATGACGCCGGCGACCAGCGAGGCGATCAGTGCGTACTCGATTGCGGTGACGCCGTCTTCTTCCTTGATGAGGTTTTTGATGAAGTTCATGTTGATTTCCTTTCGATTTGAGCAATATGATTGGTTGTTCATGCGCTTGTCCATGCGGCGAGGGCCGCGATGACGCCGACGACCGCAACCAGGAGGGCCAGTACCACGTACGCCATGGTCGGAGCGCCGGTGCTTTCGTACTGCGCTTCCGGGTTGTCTTCCTTGTCGTACACGTCCGCTCCTGGTCATCTGCCGCCGCTCCGCATGTGTCGAAGCGCAGCGCATGAGTAGGATCTTACGCACCACTCAATTTCGTCACATCTGGCAAAACTACCTTTTTGCGTGGGATGTTGCGCCGTGGTGCTCCAGGACATATGTCCCAGGCGGCCTCACGACAGCCCATGTTTGGTGGCATACACGTACAACTCCAGCCGGTTCGCCACGTCCAGCTTCTGGTAGATGGCCGTCAGGTGGTTGCGCAGCGTGCGCTCGGAGATGAAGGCCTTCTCGGCCAGTTCCGTGTTCAGCGCGCCCTGCCCC
>DAMAFT010000588.1:0-3384 GCA_031995805.1 Massilia sp. | reverse complement strand
CGTTTTCCCAGGCCAGCAGCACGTCGCCGATGCCGCGCTCGACGAAGGTGGTGGTGGCGCCGCGCGCGCCCGAGTCGAGCACCGGCACGTTCTTGTACAGCCTGGCGATGTAGTCGCGCGCCGTGGCTTCGCTGCCGCCCGGCTGGCGCAGCGCATAGCCCCAGGCCGCCAGGTGGTTCCAGCGCGCGCCGCCCGAGGTCTTCGGGTTCGGGGTGATCACGGACACGCCCGGCTTGACCAGGTCGGCCCAGTCCCTGATGTTCTTCGGGTTGCCCTTGCGGACCAGGAATACGATGGTCGAGGCATAGGGCGTGCTGCGGTTGGCCAGGCGCTGCTGCCAGTTGTGCGCGACCAGGCCACGCTCGCTGATAGCATCGATGTCGTAGGCCAGCGCCAGCGTGACGACGTCCGCCTGCAGGCCGTCGATGACGGAACGCGCCTGCTTGCCCGAGCCGCCGTGCGACTGCTTGACGGTGACGTTGTCGCCCGTCCTGGCCTTGTACTGGCGCGCGAACGCCTGGTTGAAGTCCTGGTACAACTCGCGCGTCGGGTCGTACGATACGTTGAGCAGGGTGATGTCGGCGGCGAAGGCGGCGGACTGGGCCAGCAGCAGCGTGGCGGCCAGCGCGGCGGCCACGCTGGTGGCGATTTTTTTGTGGAACATCGTTGTCGTCTTTCTTTTCTGGTTGGTGCCGGAAGGCATGCTGCCGGAGGAAACGCGAGCGGAACCACAGGATAGGTTCCGGCCCGGCGAAAGAAAACGAATGTAAACGACGAACCTTATGCACTTTCTGGTGCGCGGTACTGCGTGGAGCTCGGTGGATTAATGTGCCCTGGACAGGATCAGCAGCCAGCGGCGGAACAGCAGCACTTCGACATGGCCCGGCTCGACGCCGGTATCGCACTCGATGATCGGGTTGACCGGGTAGAAGCGCTTGCGGAAATCACGCGTGACCAGCGCCTCGCGGCGGCCGATGCGCAGCAGGAAAGGCGTGGGGGCGTATTCGAGGCCGAAGGAGCTGTTCAGAGTGGTCATGACGATTCCTTATCGAAGTGGTGGTTGCTGAAAGTGTTGATCAGATGAATCAAGAATAGCATAACTACTGTATAAATCCACAGGTACTGTATAAAAAAACAGTCCTGAAAAGAAATTGTGGTTTTTTTGCCAGCAGTCCCCATCTGCTCAGCATTTCGTCCATATTCCCGATTCCATGCAAAGACTGCGCCGCTTCCTCGCCGCCAGGTTCTCTCCCGAAGGGGAAATGGGCCTGCACCTCACCCTCGGCCTGGCCTTGATCCTGCTGGCCGGCTACCTGTTCGGCGAGATCGCCGAGGACGTCGTCGACGGCGACACCATCACCATCGTCGACGTCCAGCTGGCGCAGTGGTTCCACCAGCGCGCCCATCCCGTCTTCACGCAGGTCATGCTGTTCATCACGCACTGGAACGGCATCGCCGGCGCCGGCGTCATGGGGACGTTGTTGGCTGCCTGGTTCTGGCGCCGCGGTGCCCACTACTGGCTGATCGTGGCCGTCACCGCGATCCCCGGCGGCATGCTGTTGAACGTCGCGCTCAAGCACGTGTTCCGGCGCGCCCGCCCGGTGTTCGACGAACCCCTGCTGACGCTCGCCACCTACAGTTTCCCGAGCGGCCATACGGCCGCCGCCACCGTGTTCTACGGCCTGCTGGCCTGCTACCTGGTGCGCCGCACGCGCGCCTGGCGCCTGCGCCTGCTGGCCATGGCGGGCGCGACCGTCATGGTGGCGCTGGTCGCGCTGTCGCGCATGTACCTGGGCGCGCACTACCTGTCCGACGTGCTGGCCGCCACGGTCGAGGGCGCGGCCTGGCTGGCGGTGTGCGTCACCGCCGTATCGACGCTGCACCGGCGCCGCATGGCGCGCGGCAAGCCGTCGTGGAGCGAGCGCGAGCGGCGCCTGCAGGCACGCACGCACGGCGGCAAGCGCGCGGGGAGGGGAGCATGAAGCCGGTCATGGTGATCGTCAACGGCGACGCCGGCAGCGGCCACGACGACGCGGTGGCGGCGCGCCTGCGCACGCTGCTGGCGGACGCGGGCCTCGATGCCGAACTGGTGCTGGCCGGCAGCGGCGACGAGATGATCGCGGCGGCGCGCCGCGCGCTGGACGGCGGCGTCCGCCTGGTCGCGGCCGGCGGCGGCGACGGCACGATGAATGCCGTCGCCTCGGTGCTGGCCGGCGGCGATGCCACGTTCGGCGTGCTGCCGATGGGCACGCTCAACCACTTCGCCAAGGACCTGGGCATCCCGCTCGAACTGGACGCCGCCGTGCGCAACCTGGCCGAGGGCCGGCCCAAGCGGGTCGACGTCGGCGAGGTCAACGGCCGCATCTTCCTCAACAATTCCAGCCTCGGCCTGTACCCGGACATCGTGCGCGACCGCGAATTGCAGCAGCACCGCCTGGGCCGCGGCAAGTGGCCGGCGGCCCTGTGGGCCACGTGGTCGGCGCTGCGCCGCTATCCCTTCCTGACCATGCACTTGCGCGTGGGCGGCCGGCAACTGGTGCGGCGTACCCCCTTCGTGTTCATCGGAAACAACAGCTACACGATGGCAGGCCTGGCGATCGGCGAGCGCGAGCGCATCGACGATGGCAAGCTGAGCCTGTACGTGGCGGAACGGCCCACCCGCCTTGGCCTGCTGCACTTCGCCTTCGACGCCCTGCGCGGCAAGCTGGCCGAGCGCGACGACTTCGACGTGCTGCATGCGCCCGAGCTCGAAGTCGACACGCATCGCAGCCGCCTGCGCGTGGCCACCGACGGCGAAGTCGCGATGATGGCGCCGCCGCTGCGCTACCGGGTGCGACCTGGCGCACTGACGGTGCTGGTTCCGGAGTGAACAATAGCGTTACCAAGCTGACGAACCCGGGTTTCACGCCCGATAATACGGATAACCGACCATGCGTACACTTGTTCATCTTTCCGACCTGCACTTCGGGCGGACCGATCCCGCCTTGCTCGACCCGCTGCGCGCGCTCGTGCACCACATCGACCCGACCGTCGTGGTCGTTTCCGGGGACCTGACCCAGCGCGCCAAGAGCGAGGAGTTCGAGCAGGCGCGCGCCTGGCTCGACACCTTGCCCGATCCGCAGATCATCGTGCCGGGCAACCACGACATTTCGCTGTACAACGTGTTCCGCCGCTTCCTGTTGCCGCTGGACCGCTACAAGCGCCACATCACAGACGACCTGACCCCGGTGTACGCGGACGACGAGATCGCCGTGCTGGGACTGAATACCGCGCGCTCGCTGACCTTCAAGGATGGCCGCGTCAACCGCGAGCAGGTCGACAAGATCCGCGCGACCCTCTCGCACCTGCCGCAGCACGTCACGCGCGTCGTGGTCACGCACCACC
>DAMAFT010000587.1:0-3399 GCA_031995805.1 Massilia sp. | reverse complement strand
TACAGCAGCGCCAGCAGGCCGCCGATCAGCAATACCAGGCCGGCGGCCAGCACCCATGGCTGCCAGGCCGCGTACAGCGCATCCTCGCCGGGACGGCGCGCCAGGCGTTCCATGAACGGCACCAGCGCCAGGCACGCCGCGCCCAGCAGGGCGGTGCTGCCGGCGGCCAGCATGCGGCAGCGGCGCGGGCCGACGTCGAGGTAATGGGCGGCCAGCAGCGCCAGCGCCGGGAACACCGGCACGATGTAGCCGGGCAGCTTGGAGCTGGACCGGGAAAAGAACAGCATGATGAACACGACCCACACGAGCAGCAGCAGGCGCGGACGGAACGTCGCGCGCAGGCCGTCGTCGGGGGCGCGGCGCACGCCGTGCACCAGGCTTTGCACGAGGATGCCGAGCCAGGGCAGGCTGCCGGCGGCCAGCAGCGGCAGGAAGAACCACCACGCGCCTTCGCGGTTGTGTTCCTTGAGCAGGAAGCGGTCGACGTGTTCGTGGATGAAGAAGAAGTGCGGCTGCTCCGGATTCTCGAGGCCGACCAGCACGAACCAGGGCGCGGCGACCAGCAGGAACAGCAGCAGGCCCTTGGCCAGGTGCAGGCGCCGCCAGATGGCCCAGTCGCGCGCGAGCACCGTGTACAGCACCAGTACGCCGCCGGGCAGCACGAGGCCGACCAGGCCCTTGGACAGCACGGCCAGCGCCATCGCGGCCCAGCACGCCAGCATCCAGTTGCGCGTGGCGCTTGCCGTGGCGCCGTCGCGCTGGGCCAGCAGCAGGGCGCACAGGGAGACGGTCATCATGCCGGCCAGGCCCATGTCGAGCGAATTGGCCTGGCTGCCGGCGACCCAGTACACGGACGAGCCGAGCACCAGCGCCGCATAGAAACCGACGCGGGCATTGAACACGCGCGCGCCGGCATACCCGGTCAGCGCCACGCCCAGCAGGCCGCACAGGCCCGTCCACAGGCGCGCCTGCCAGTCGCCGACGCCGAACAGGGTGAACGTCAGCGCGTTCATCCAGGTCTGCAGCGGCGGCTTCTCGAAGTACTTGATGCCGTTCAGGCGGGTGGTGATCCAATCGCCACCGGCAAACATCTCGCGCGCCATCTCGGCGTAGCGGCCCTCGTCGGCGGGGACCAGCGTGCGCACGCCCAGCACGCCCAGCAGGACGGCGGCGAACACGAACAGCAGGGACCAGCGCAGCGATGCGTTCCGGTGCAGGTCGTTCATGCCGGGGCTTTCTTGCCCTCGATAATCAGTGCCAGCGTGACCTTGCGGCCTTCGCCCATCAGGATGTTGTAGGTGCGGCAGGCGGCGTGGCTGTCCATGCTCTCGACGCCGATGCGCAGGGCCGCCAGGCTGGCGACCAGGCGCGGATGGACGAAGCGCTGGCGCTCGCCCGTGCCGAGCACGACCACGTCGGGCTTGTCGGCGGCGATGGCCTCGAAATGCGCCGGCGTCAGGTCGTCGAAATGGACGACGTCCCACGGGCGCGGCGCCAGCTCGGGCATGACCAGCACGCTGTAGTCGTAGCGCTTGGCATTGATTTCCACCCCGGACTGGTCGTAGCCGGTGACGGTCGAGTATTTTTCGGTGCTGCTGGAATGAAGCTTCATGGCGGGCAGATCGTGTTCGCGGGTGCGGGCGCGTATTTTAACCTGCGAATTTAATTCGCTGGATGACTTAAAAGTTATGTTCGGTTGCTTAAATCGGCTGTATTAGGGCAGAATGGAATTTTTCGCATTGCAACAAATGCGTGGACTGCCGCTGGCGAACCGCGGCTTCTATCTCTGGGTGAATGTGTGCGACCGATCCTGAAATCCAACAAGCTCGACGACGTCTGTTATGAAATCCGCGGTCCGGCGCTGCAGATCGCGCGCCAGATGGAAGACGATGGCCACAAGATCATCAAGCTGAACATCGGCAACCTGGCCGTGTTCGGTTTCGATCCGCCGGACGAGATCGTCCAGGACATGATCCGCAATATGTCGGGCGCGGCCGGATACACCGATTCGAAAGGCATGTTCGCGCCGCGCAAGGCCGTCATGCACTACACCCAGGGCAAGAACATCCAGAACGTCGGCATCGACGATATCTACCTGGGCAATGGCGCCTCCGAACTGATCGTGATGGCGATGCAGGGCCTGCTCAACGGCGGCGACGAAGTGCTGGTGCCGGCGCCCGACTACCCGTTGTGGACGGCGGCCGTCAGCCTGGCCGGCGGCAACCCGGTGCACTACGTGTGCGACGAGGAAGCCGGCTGGATGCCCGACATCGACGACATGCGCAGGAAGATCACGCCGAACACGCGCGCCATCGTCGTCATCAACCCGAACAACCCGACCGGCGCGTTGTATTCGCGCGAGGTGCTGCTGGAGATCATCGAGCTGGCGCGCCAGCACCAGCTGATCGTCTACGCCGACGAAATCTACGACAAGACCCTGTACGACGGCAACGAGCACGTGTCGATGGCCTCGCTGGCCGACGACGTCCTGTTCGTCACCTTGAACGGCCTGTCGAAGAACTACCGCTCCTGCGGGTACCGCGCCGGCTGGATGGTGGTGTCGGGCGAGAAGCGCCATGCCAAGGACTATATCGAGGGCCTGAACATGCTGGCCTCGATGCGCCTGTGCGCCAATGCGCCGGGCCAGTTCGCGATCCAGACCGCGCTGGGCGGCTACCAGAGCATCGCCGACCTGGTCGCGCCGAACGGGCGCCTGACGCGCCAGCGCGACTTGGCCCACAAACTCCTGACCGACATTCCGGGCGTGACCTGCGTGAAGCCAAAAGCCGCGCTGTACATGTTCCCGCGCCTCGACCCGAAGATCTACCCGATCGCGGACGACCAGCAATTTATCTGCGAGCTGCTGTCCGAGGAAAAAGTCCTGCTGGTGCAAGGCACCGGCTTCAACTGGAAATCGCCGGACCATTTCCGTCTGGTGTTCCTCCCCAATTCCGACGACCTGACCGACGCGTGCACGCGTATCGCACGCTTCCTCGACGGCTACCGGCGCCGCCACGCGCGCTGACTGAACAGATATCTCTATGAAACCGATCAAAGCAGGCCTGCTGGGCATCGGCACCGTGGGTGCCGGCACCTTCCAGGTGCTCCAACGTAACCAGGAAGAAATCCGCCGCCGCGCCGGGCGCGGCATCGAAGTGGCGATGGTCGCCGCGCGCAACCTCGAGCGCGCCCGCGCCGTCGTCGGCAGCGCGTGCGAGGTCGTGGCCGACCCGTTCGCAGTGGTCGACAACCCCGAGATCGACATCGTCGTCGAACTGATCGGCGGCGATGAACTGTCGCGCGAGCTGGTGCTGCGCGCGATCGCCAACGGCAAGCACGTCGTCACCGCCAACAAGGCGCTGCTGGCGCTGCACGGCAACGAGATCTTCGCCGCCGCCC
>DAMAFT010000586.1:0-3400 GCA_031995805.1 Massilia sp. | reverse complement strand
GTCGGATGGTTGCGGAAGATGTAGTTGCGGATGCAGGTGGTGTCGGCATTGCCGCAGCCGTTGGCCAGCGCTTCCTTCCACAGCGCGCCGCCGACCGGGGTGTGCAGGTTGAACGGGGTTTCGATGACCTGCGACTGGCCGGCGTAGTTTTCCAGGTCCTTCTTGAAGGCGTTGACCGAGAAGAAGCTCTGCTTGGCGTAGTACCACTCCCACGACAGGTCGAAGTTCTTCGACTTGACCGGTTTCAGGGCCGGGTTGCCCTGCGAGCCGGTGCCGCCTTCGACGCGCGCCAGGTTGTCCAGGATCTGGCCGCCGGCGATCTGGTCGTAGCGCGGACGGCCGATGGTCTCGCCGTAGCTCGCGCGCACCTTCATGTCGGAGCGGACGTCCATGTCCCAGTCGATGCTCGGCAGGAGGTTGTGATACTTGCCGCCCAGCGTCGTGAACGCGGGCGCGCCCTTGTTCACCGTGAACTCATTCTGCGAACCCCAGCTGATCGAGGTGGCGATCGGCACCAGCGCGGTCGAGACGACGTCGGTCTTCTCGTAGCGCACGCCGATCGCGGTGTGCATCGGCATCGCCGTATCCCAGTCGGTGTTGAACTGCAGGTACAGGTGCTTCGACTTTTCCTGGGTGCGCTGGTCGGTGTCGAAGGTGTTCTTGGCGCGGTACAGGTCCGGCAGGCCCGACGCGGTGGCCGCGGCCTGGCGCACGTCGTTGAAGTTGAACGTGTAGAAGTTGTTGAACAGGTTCGGGTTGCCGCTGCCGCTGATCTGGTCGAAGTACTGGCGCACGGTTTCCGGATGCCACAGGCTGCTCGGGTAGTCCGACGCCTTGGTCGCGCCGCCCCAGGTGTCGCGCTGGTTGTTCGACAGCGCCGAGCGGTTGTCGACCTTGACCGCGCCCAGGCCGAAGTTCAGGTTCGACGACTCCAGCATGCGCAGGCGGCCCTTGACCTGGGCCTGCTCGACTTCGCCGCGCATGTAGCCGTTCTGGAAGTTCGAGCCGGTGACCTGCTGCGGCGAGCGCACGTAGTCGGCGCCCTTGATCGACAGGACCGGGAAGTCCTGCGAGAAGTCGGCCGTGGTATCGCCGCGGCTGAAGCTGGCGGTGCCCAGGGTGTTGAAGGAACCCAGCGGGCTGTCGGCCATCGATTCGGCGGTCGAGTGGTGCGCGTCGAATTCCAGCTTCAGGTCGGCGTTGGCGCGCCACTGGCTGTTGAAGCCGATCGACTTGTTCTGGGTCTTGGTGGCGAAGTTGCCGGCGCCCATGGCGATGTCGGCGTTGCCGTCCAGGAGTTCGGTGTAGATCAGCGGCGCGGCGACCGGGCCGTTGGTCCAGGTTGACGTCGACGGGCCGAAGTTGAACCAGGCCGAGACGTCGTTGCGGCGGGTCTGCAACTTGTTCTCGGAGTAGGTGTAGTCCAGGGTGTTGACGAATTCCTTGGTCGGCGCCCATTGCAGGGTGAGCTGGCCGTTGGTGCGCTGGCGCTTGACGCCGGTGAAGCTGTAGTTCAGGTTCTGCGGCACCTGGTAGACGTCGTTCGCGCCCGGGCGGTTGACGGCGCCGGTCTGCGGAATGGTGCCCCAGTCGGTCGAGTCGCCGCGGTACGGACCCTTCCAGCCGCTCGAGACCGACGCCTGGTTGTAGCCCAGGTTGCGTTCCTGGTAGCTGGCGCTGATGCCGACGCCGAACTTGCCGTCCTTCGAGGTGGTGCTGTAGATGCCCGAGAATTCCGGCGTGGTCGAGCTGCTGGCCTTGTCGTCGCCCGGCAGGTTGCTGTTCGAGGTGTCGTGCACGGCCTTGATGCCGATGCTCGAGTAGGTGCCCAGCTTGTCCAGCGGACGGCCGGTGACCACGTTGACGGTGGCGCCGATGCCGCCGGTCGGGGTCTCGGCGCGGCTGGTCTTGTAGACCTGCAGCTGCGAGATCGCTTCCGAGGCCAGGTTCGAGAAGTCGAAGGCGCGGCCGTTCAGGTCGCCCAGGTTCGACGTCGGCATCTGGCGTCCGTTCAGCAGCACCATGTTGAAGTCGGGGCCGACGCCGCGCACGGTGATCTTCTGGCCTTCGCCGTTCTGGCGGTCGATCGAGACGCCGGAGATGCGCTGCAGCGACTCGGCCAGGTTGGTATCCGGGAACTTGCCGATGTCTTCGGCGACGATGCCGTCGACGATACCGTCCGAATTGCGCTTCAGGTTCAGCGACGAGGCCAGCGACTGGCGGATGCCGCTGACGACGACGGTCTGCACGCCGGCCGGCGCCTCGACGGTGGACGTTGGGCCGCTGGTGTTCGATTGGGTGCTCGACTGGTCCTGCGCATGCGCGGGCAGCATGAAGGCCGCGCAGGCACTGGCGACGGCCAGGCTGATGAGTTTGGGGTTCGACTTGGGTTGATGCATTGGGGTCTCCTGTGTTTTTCTCGTCTCGAGTCTCTCGTCCACCGCGCCGGGGCCGGTGCTGCCGGCGGCCACGAACTCCTGTCCGGAACCGGCGTGCGGGGCACGCGCACCGGCTGGACGGCGCGCGTGCCGTCCAGCCGGTGTTTCCACTTGCAGGGCAGGGCCGTCCAACTCGCCTCGTCCTTGCCGCCGCGCGCCGCGCGCTGGGCATGGAAACGTTTCCATAAGAATCGTTTGAATCTTATGTTCACGAAAATCAATTGTCAACCGAATACTGTGGCTTTCACGCCGCATGTTCCGGATTGGTGCGAAAAGCGCGTGGTGGATGCAACACCATGTGGCGCGCATCCGTATCCGAAGTCGCCGGTTTCCCTATGACGCGGCGCAGCACCGCAGCCCGGAAGACGGCGCGGCGACGCCAGCCTGCCCCGTCGTCGTGCGTCGGCGTCGCCGGTTTGACAGAGTAAAAAAGCAGGTGCTATATTTTGGAAATAACATGGGAACGTTTCCAATTCCGTTCCCGACAACCATCGAGACAGACGACCGGAGAGGCGCGACACCATGGCGCATCGAGTATTCCTGGCGGCCGCCATCTGGCTGGCTGCCGCCGGCGCGGCGCAGGCCACCGGGCAAGCGCAAGGCGCTTCCGGCGCCGCGCCGTTCCACTGGCCCGGCGGCGCCCGCGCCGCCGTCAGCCTGTCCTACGACGACGCGCTCGATTCCCAGCTCGACCAGGCGATTCCGGCGCTGGACCGCGCGGGACTGAAGGGCAGCTTTTACCTTCAACTCTCGAATCCCGCCGTCAAGGAGCGCATGGCCGCCTGGCGCGCCGCCGCCATGCACGGCCACGAACTGGGCAACCACTCGCTGTTTCACCAGTGCTCCGGCAAGGCGCCCGGCCACGACTGGGTGCAGCCGGCGCGCGACCTGGACACCACCGGCGCGCAGCAGATGCGCGACCAGGTGGTGCTCGCCAACACCATGCTGGCCGCCATCGACGG
>DAMAFT010000585.1:0-3401 GCA_031995805.1 Massilia sp. | reverse complement strand
GTAGGCCAGTGTTCTGGCTTGCACGTCCGGGGCCAGGCCGGGCATGGCCAGCTTGAGCGCGTCGAGGAATTCCAGTTTGCCCATGGTCAGCATCCGCTTCCGTTCAATGCCTGCCGATCGACGGCAGCGCGGTCAGGGCCGGGTCGGCTACGCCGCCCGGGCCGGCCAGCAGGCCCGAATGGACCAGCACGGCCGTGGCCAGCGCCACGACGGCCAGCAGAGCAAGGGTGCGCAAGCCCAGTACCATATTCATTTGCATTCCCGTACACACTCGTTTCGACGTTGCCACTGTACGGAGCGCGGACGGCGGGCGCCAGCGGCGTGCGACGGACTGCGCTTTTGGCGGGGCAGGCCGTCCTGGTGCGCGACAGCCCGCAGCGGAGCGATGGCGTCACTTGCCGGCTTCCCGCACGGCGGGACGTACGATGTGGCGCGCCGCCGCGATGCCGCTGCGCACCGCCGATTCCAGCGTCGCCGGATAGTCGCCAGCCGCCGCGTTGTTGCCCGCGTTGTTGCTCGCGTAATTGCCCGCGTAATTGCCCGCGTACTTGCTCGTATAATCGCCGGCCAGCGCCAGTCCGGGCAGGCCGGTGGCGTTGCCGGGCCGCTCCAGCGCGGGCGCGCAGGCGAAGGTGGCGCGCTTCTCCGTGATGACGCGGCTCCAGGCGGGCGCGGCCAGCGCCGGCATGGCGAACACGGCCGCCAGCTGCGCGGCGACGGCGGCCGCCAGCGCTTCCTGGGGCTGGGCGGCGGCGTCGCCGGCGGCACTGACGACGACGGCCAGCAGGCCGTCCTGGCCGGCGTCGAGCTGGCCGCGGTCGAAGACGAACTGGCCCCAGCGGCCGTCGGCGGGCGCATCGAGCAGGGCGCAGAACGGCAGCGGCAGGCGGGTGCCGGGCGCGTACTGCAGGTAGACGGTCGAAATGGGCTCGTAGGCGAAGGCGTCGAGCTGCCTTGCCACGGCATCCAGGCCGGGCAGCGCGCGCACCAGGCCGGCGGCCTGCCACGGCGCGGTGGCCACGACGACGGCGTCGAAAGCCTCGTCCCTGCCGTCGGCCGCCACGCGCCAGCCGGCGCCGGCAGGGGCGATTTGCTGCACGCGGCTGCCCAGCGCCACGCGCGCGCCGTCCCGTTCCAGGCGCGCCCGCGCCGCCGCGGGGAACAGGGCGTCGAGCAGCAGGCGCGGCACCAGCATGTCGGAGGCGGCACGGCGCGCGCCCAGGCTGTCGCGCAGCACGGCCAGGAACACCTGGGCGGAGGCGCGCTCGGGCGGCGTGTTCAGGGCGGCGATGCACAGCGGCGTCCACAGCAGGCGCTGCACGCGCGCGGTCTGGTCGAAGCGCTGCAGCAGCTCGGCCACGCTGCAATCCTGGTGGAGCTGCCAGCCCATCCAGCGCGCGCTGGTGGTGAAGCGCGCCAGCGCCAGCTTGTCCTCGCGCTCCAGGCCGCGGGCGCGCAGCAGCGCGGCCAGCATGTGCAGCGGCGCCGGCAGGCGCGGCGCGACGAAGTCCAGCAGGCCGCTCGCCGGCGGGTAGCGCATCTGCAGCGGCAGGCGCAGGAAGGCCGCGCGCGGGTCGACGCCCACGCGGCGCAGCAGCTTCAGGGTGTCGCGGTAGGCGCCCAGCAGGATGTGCTGGCCGTTGTCGAGCAGGCGCCCGTCGGCCTGGATGGCGCGGGCGCGCCCGCCCAGCGTGCGCGCGGCCTCGTACAGCACCACGGCGCAGCCGGCGTCGCGCAATTCGAGCGCCGCCGCGCAGCCGGCCCAGCCGCCGCCGACGACGGCGACCCGGCGGCGGCCGGCGTGGCCCTTAGCTTCGGACATAGGTCTTCCACGCCAGCCACAGCTTGCGCAGCGGCGTCAGCGAGATCTTTTGCGTGAGCACGTGGTAGCCGTCGCGCTCGATCTCGTGCAGCAGCGTGCGGTAGATCGCCGCCATCATCAGGCCGGGGCGCTGGGCGCGCCGGTCGGCCCGCGGCAGCAGCGCGAAGGCTTCGTCGTAGGTGGCCTGGGCGCGCTGGGCCTGGAACGTCATCAGCGCCTCGAACTTCTCGCTGTGGCGCGCATTCAGGATGTCGGCGGCGGTCACGCCGAACTGCTGCAACTCGTTCACGGGCAGGTAGATCCGGCCCTTGCGCGCATCCTCGCCGACGTCGCGGATGATGTTGGTGAGCTGGAAGGCCAGGCCCAGCTTTTCCGCGTATTCCAGCGTCTTCGGATCGCTGGCGCCGAAGATGCTGGCCGACAGGATGCCGACCACGCCGGCCACGTGCCAGCAGTACTTGCGCAGGCCCGGATAGTCGAGGTAGCGCGACTGGTCCAGGTCCATCTCCATGCCGTCGACGATGGCCTGCAGGTGCGCCTCCTTGAGGTCGTAGGCCTGCAGGTGCGGCTGCAGGGCCTGCGTGACCGGGTGCGTGGGCACGCCCTGGTACATGGCGGCCAGCTCGGTGCGCCACCACGCGAGCTTGATGCGCGCGACGGAGCCGTCGCTGGTCTCGTCCACGGTGTCGTCGACCTCCCGGCAGAAGGCGTACAGCGCCGTGATCGCGCGCCGGCGCTCGGGCGGCAGGAACAGGAAGCTGTAGTAGAAACTCGAGCCGCTTTGTACGGTCTTTTGCTGGCAGTATTCGTCGGGGGACATAGGAAAATTACAAATCAGGCAGGCACAAGGCCGCTATCTTAGCCGAAGCCGCCCCTCGCCGGACAGCCCGGCGGTTATACCGCGGCCGCATGGCATGCGGATGACGGCCGCAGCCTACATGCGCAGGGCGCGCCAGGCCACCACGATCCAGTCGGTGCGCTTGAGCTGGGGCCGGCGCCGGAACACGTCGTAGCGCACCCGCTCGATCGCTTCCAGGATGCGCAGGCCGCCCTGCACGACCATGCGCAGCTCCCAGCCGAGGCGGCCCGGCAGGCGCGTGGCCAGCGGGGCGCCCTGCAGCATCAGCACGCGCGCCCGCTCGACCTCGAAGCCCATCAGGGCGCGCCACGCCGGGCCGGGGCGGCCGTGCGCGATCGCATCCTCGGTGACACCGAAGCGCGCCAGGTCTTCCTGCGGCAGGTAGATGCGGCCCTTGTCGATGTCGACCGCCACGTCCTGCCAGAAGTTGATCAGCTGGAGCGCCGTGCAGATCGCATCCGATTCGCGCAGGCTGGCCGCGTCGTCCACCTCGTACAGCCCCAGCATCAGGCGGCCGACGGGATCGGCCGAACGCCGGCAATAGTCGCGCAGGGCCGCATAATCGGCATAGCGCGTGGTGACCACGTCCTGGCGGAAGGCGCTCAGCAGGTCGCGCAATGGCTGCTGCGGCAGGCGGTACTGGCCAGCACACCGCTCGCACTGATCGATTCGAACAGGCCCGGGGTATGGGCCTGTTCGAATCGATCAGTGCGAGCGGTG
>DAMAFT010000584.1:0-3429 GCA_031995805.1 Massilia sp. | reverse complement strand
GCGCATGGGCCTACTTCGTCTGGGGGACGCCGGCGCGCGCGGGCAGCCAGGCCTTTGCCAGCGGCAACGGCCGGATCGAGGCCACCGAGATCGACGTCGCCACCAAGGTCGCGGGGCGGGTGCGCGCGATCGCCGTGCAGGAGGGCGATTTCGTCCAGGCGGGCCAGGTGCTGGCGACGATGGACACGCGCAGCCTCGACGCGCAGCGCGCCGAAGCCGAGGCGCTGCACCAGCAGGCGCTGGCCGCGCTGGCAGGCGCGCGCGCCGCGGTGGCCCTGCGCGAGAGCGACGTGGCGGCGGCGCAGGCGCTGGTCGGCCAGCGCGACAGCGAGCTCGATGCCGCGCGCCGCCGCCTGGCGCGTTCCGAGACGCTGGCGCACGCCGGCGCCTCGTCGCTGCAGGAGCTTGACGACGACCGCGCGCGTGCCGCCGGCATGCTGGCGGCCCTCGTCGCCGCGCGTGCGCAGGTGCGGGCCGCGCAGGCGTCGGTCGTCGCCGCGCGCACCCAGGTGCTGGCGGCCCAGGCCAACGACCGCGCCGGCGCCGCCACCGTGGCGCGCATCGACGCCGAGCTGGCGGACATGGTCCTGGTGGCGCCGCGCGCCGGTCGTATCCAGTACCGCGTCGCGCAGCCGGGCGAAGTGCTGGGCGCCGGCGGCAAGGTGCTGAACCTGGTCGACCTGTCGGATGTCTACATGACGTTCTTCCTGCCCGAGACCGTGGCGGGCCGGGTGGGACTGGGGGCCGAGGTCCGGCTGGTGCTGGATGCGGCGCCGCAGTACGCGATCCCGGCCACCGTCACCTATGTCGCGAGCACGGCGCAGTTCACGCCCAAGACGGTGGAGACGGCCAGCGAGCGCCAGAAGCTGATGTTCCGCGTGAAGGCGCAGGTCGAGCGCCGCCTGCTGCAGGCCTACCTGCAGCAGGTCAAGACCGGCGTGCCGGGCGTGGCCTGGGTGCGGCTCGAGCGCGCGGCGCCGTGGCCGGCCGAGCTGGCCGGCAAGACAGTACCATGAACGCCGGAGCGGGAACGCCTGTCGCCGGGTTCAAGGGCATCCGCCTCGACTACGGCAAGGTCTGCGCACTCGCCGGCATCGACCTGGACGTACCTGGCGGATGCATGGTCGGCCTGGTCGGGCCGGACGGCGTCGGCAAGTCGAGCCTGCTGGCGCTGCTGGCCGGCGCGCGCCGGCTTCAACGCGGCACGCTCGCGGTGCTGGGCGGCGACATGGCCTCGGCCGCGCACCGGCGCCGGGCCTGCCCGCGCATCGCCTACATGCCGCAAGGCCTGGGCAGGAACCTGTACCCCACGCTGTCGGTCGAGGAAAACCTGCAGTTCTTCGGGCGGCTGTTCGGCCACGATCATGCGCAGCGGCGCGCGCGCATCGACCGCCTGGCGGGCAGCACCGGCCTGGCGCCCTTCCTCGACCGGCCCGCAGGCAAGCTCTCGGGTGGCATGAAACAGAAGCTGGGACTGTGCTGCGCGCTGATCCACGATCCGGACCTGCTGATCCTGGACGAGCCGACCACCGGCGTGGACCCGCTCGCGCGCGCCCAGTTCTGGGACCTGATCGACGCGATCCGTGGCGAACGCCCGGGAATGAGCGTCGTGGTCGCCACCGCCTACATGGAGGAAGCGCGCCGCTTCGACTGGCTGGTGGCGATGGACGGCGGCCGGGTACTGGCGACCGGGACCCCGCGGGAACTGCTGTGCCGTACCGGCACGACGGCGCTGGAAGACGCATTCGTCGCGCTGCTGCCGGCCGCGCGCCGCGCCGGGCATGCCGCGCTCGCCGTGCCGCCGCTGGACGCCGCCGGCGGCGAGGTCGCCATCGAGGCGCGCGGCCTGTCGGTGCGCTTCGGCGATTTCGTCGCGGTCGACGACGTGAGCTTCCGGATCCGCCGCGGCGAGATCTTCGGCTTCCTCGGCTCGAACGGCTGCGGCAAGTCGACCACGATGAAGACGCTGACCGGATTGCTGCCTGCCAGCGCCGGCGCGGCGCTGCTGTTCGGCCGCCCGGTCGATGCGCGCGACCCGGCGGCGCGGCGGCGCATCGGCTACATGTCGCAGTCGTTCTCGCTGTACACCGAACTCACCGTCGCCCAGAACCTGGTGCTGCACGCGCGCTTGTTCGGCGTGGCCGAGGAACGGATCGCGCCGCGGGTGGCCGCCATGGCCGCGCGCTTCGAGCTCGGCACGGTGCTGGCGGACTTGCCCGAGCGGCTGCCGCTGGGCATTCGCCAGCGCCTGTCGCTGGCGGTGGCAATGGTGCATGCGCCCGAGCTGCTGATCCTGGACGAGCCGACGTCCGGCGTCGACCCGCTTGCGCGCGACAACTTCTGGCGCCTGATGATCGACCTGGCGCGGCGCGACCGCGTCACCATCTTCATTTCGACCCATTTCATGAACGAAGCCGAACGCTGCGACCGCATCTCGCTGATGCATGCAGGTCGCGTGCTGGCCTGCGACACGCCGGCGCGCCTGGCCGCCGGGCGCGGCGTGTCCACGCTGGAGGAAGCGTTCATCGCCTACCTGCGCGACGCGGGCGCCGACGAACCGGCACATGCGCCCGCGCCGGGAGAGGCCACGGGTTCGCCGTCGCGTTCAGGCCTGCGAGCTGCACTGCAGCGCATGGCAAGCTACCTGTGGCGCGAGGCGCTGGAACTGCGACGCGATCCGATCCGCGCCACGCTGGCGCTGGGCGGTTCGCTGCTCCTGATGTTCGTGATGGGCTTCGGCCTGAGCATGGACGTCGACAAGCTGCGCTTCGCCGTGCTCGACCGCGACGGCACGACCGCCAGCCGCGACTATGTCGCCGATATCGCCGGTTCGCGCTACTTCGTCGAGCGCCCGGCGCTGCGCGACCATGCGGAGCTGGACGAGCGCATGCGCTCCGGCGACGTGTCGCTGGCCATCGAGATTCCCGCCGGCTTCGCGCGCGACCTGGCCCACGGCCGCACGGTGCAGGTGGGCGCCTGGGTCGACGGCGCCATGCCGCAGCGCGCCGACACCATCACGGGCTACGTCCAGGGCCTGCACCAGCACTGGCTCGCACGGCAGGCGCAGCAGCGCGGCCTGGCCGCGCCCGCGGCAGGCGCCGCGGTCGAGACGCGCTACCGCTACAACCCGGACGTGCGCAGCCTGCCGGCGATCGTCCCTGCCGTCATTCCCCTCCTGCTGCTGATGCTGCCCGCCATGCTCACTGCGCTGGCGGTGGTGCGCGAAAAGGAACTCGGGTCCATCGTCAACCTGTACGTCACGCCGACCACGCGCACCGAATTCATGCTCGGCAAGCAGTTGCCCTACGTGGCGCTGGCCATGCTGAACTTCCTCGTGATGTGCGCGGCGGCGACCACCGTGTTCGGGGTGCCGCTCAGCGGCAGCTTCGCCGCGCTGGCGCTGGCGACGCTGCTGTACGTCTTCGGCGC
>DAMAFT010000583.1:0-3434 GCA_031995805.1 Massilia sp. | reverse complement strand
AGCGGATTGCGCAGCTCGTGCGCCAGCATGGCCAGGAATTCGTCCTTGCGCCGGTCCTGCTCCTGCAGCGAGCCGTACAGGCGTGCGTTCTCGAAGCCGTTCGCCGCGATGGAAGCGAGCTGCATGAGGATGGCTTCGTCTTCCGGGGTGAACTCGCCGGCGATCTTGTCGGACGCCTGGATCACGCCGATGTTCCTGCCCATGCGGTCGATCAGCGGCACCGCCAGCCAGCCGCGCATCGGCGGATGGCCATGCGCTTCCTTGCCGAAGCCGCGCCACGCCGGATGCGCGACCAGTTCGTCCTGCGTCAGCCGCATCGGCTGGTTCGTGCGGCAGACGTGCGCATAGATGCCGCTGCCGTCCGTCGGGGCGGCGTAGCCGCGGAAAGCCGCATACTTGTCGGACAACGAGACGGCATTGATGGCCTGGATCCAGTTGTCGCCGGACGTGAGCGACACGACGGCCTGGTGCACGTCGAGGATGTCGCGGACCTGTTCCACCAGCGATTCGGCGATTTCCTGGCTCGACAAGGAGGTATGCAGCGTGCGGGACGCCTGCGCGACCTTGGCCAGCAGCGCCGAATTGCGCTGTTCCCGATCGAGTTGGCTGGCAAGACGGTCCTGCGCGATAACCGTGTCGTGGATATCGGCATTCGCGCCGATCCATTCGCGCACGTTACCGTCGGCATCGACGATGGGGATGCCCTTGACCGCGACCCAGCGGTAGCTGCCGTCGGGACGGCGGATGCGGTATTGCGTCTCGAACGTGGTGCGTCCTTCCACGCTGGCGATCCACAGTGCCCGGGTCCGGTCGCGATCTTCCGGGTGCAGGGCGTCCGTCCACCCGTAGTCCTTGTACGCCTCGTAGGTCTGGCCCGTATAGGCGCGCCAGGATGGCGAATCCTCGCGCACGCGCCCATCGGCGTCCGCCGTCCATATCGTCTTCGAGGTCGCCATGACGAGGGAGCGGAAACGCTCCTCGCGCAGGCGCAGGGCCGCTTCGGCATCCATGCGCTCGGTGATGTCCTCGTGCATGAGCATCACTTCGAGCACGCCGCCGTCGTCATCCTTGATCGCATGGGCGCGCGCGGTCACCCAGCGCGCGGGGCCGCGGCCGTCCAGCGCGGCCACGTCGTAGCGCATCGCCGGCAGCTCGACCGGCTCGCCGCCGCAGGCGCGCGCCAGCAGGGCCGCGATGCCGCTGGCGACGAGCTGCGGATCCGTCAGCACGTTGTACCGGTCGCTCAGCACGAACGCCTTCAGCGCCGACCCCTCGTGGATCTGCCAGAGGCGCTCCCAGGCCTTGTTGACGCGCAGGGTACGGCCGTCCGGCGCCAGGATCTGGATGCTGACCGGCGCTTGCTCGAACAATGTGCTGAAGCGCATTTCCTGGCTGGGCGAGGCGGCGGTGGAGTCGGAAGGCATGGATGGCAAAAAAGAGACGACGGGTCGGCATGATGTCACAGTTCCAAGGGTTCCGCCCGGCGGCGCCATCCGTGCCGGGAACGCGGGCGCCATATTTACAGCTTTTCCCGAACGACTCTGGTATCGTCTCGCCCGTTGCACATAATTAATCATTACCCCGAGACCACCCCATGCGCCTTCTCCCCTGCCTTATCGCCGCCCTCCTGTCGGCCGCTCCCGCCGTCCATGCGGAGCGCCTGACGCTGGACCGCCTCCACGCCGACCCGGCGTTGTCCGGTCCTGGCGTGCGCGCCCTGCGCGTCTCGCCCGACGGCGAACGCGTGACCTTCCTGCGCGGCCGTTCCGACAACCAGTTCCAGCTGGACCTGTGGGAATACAATATGAAGGACAAGTCCACGCACCGCCTGGTCGATTCCAAGAAACTGGTGCCGACCGAGAACCTGTCGCTGGAAGAAAAGGCGCGCCGCGAGCGCATGCGCACCGCGAGCCTGTCGGGCATCCTGAGCTACAGCTGGTCGCCGGACGGCAAGCAGCTGCTGGTGCCGATCGCCGGCAACCTGTACCTGGTGGACGCCGCCCATCCGGACCAGGCGCGCAAGGTCGCCTCGGGCAACGTCACCGATCCGAAGATTTCACCGAAGGGCCGCTACGTGTCGTTCGTGCGCGACCAGAACCTGGTCGTGATCGACCTGGCCAGCGGCCAGGAACGCCAGCTGACCACCGACGGCAAGGACACCATCCACAACGGCGAAGCCGAATTCGTGGCCCAGGAAGAGATGGACCAGAAGACCGGCTACTACTGGGCGCCGGACGATTCCGCCATCGCCTACCGCCGCTTCGACGAAGCGCAAGTGCCGGTGGCGCGCCGCTTCGAGATCTTCGCCGACCGCACCGAGGTCATCGACCAGCGCTACCCGGCCGCCGGCGATCCGAACGTGCTGATCGACCTGATGATCGTCGACCCGGCCAGCGGCAAGCAGAAGAACGTCGACCTCGGCGCCGAGAAAGACATCTACCTGGTGCGCGCCGACTGGAGTGCGGACGCCAAGACCCTGGTCTACCAGCGCCAGTCGCGCGACCAGAAGCGCCTCGACCTGGTGGCCGTCGACGCCGGCACCCTGGCGCAGCGCCCGCTGCTGACCGAGACGTCGAAGACCTGGGTCGCGCTCCACGACGACCTGCGCTTCCTGTCGAAGCAGAAGGCCTTCATCTGGGCGTCCGAGCGCAGCGGCCGCAACCACCTGTACCTGTACGACCTCAACGGCAAGCTGCTGCGTCCCCTGAGCAGCGGCGAATGGGGCGTCGACAACATCCTGGCCGTCGACGAGGATGCCGGCAAGGTGTATATCGCGTCGAACAAGGATGCGCTGACCGACAAGCAGACCTACGCGCTGAACCTGGACGGCAGCAACGCCGCCAAGCCGGTGCGCGTGACCAAGCTCGATGGCTGGCACGACACCACGTTCGCGAAGAACGGCAAGATCTTCGTCGAGACCTTCTCCGATCCGAAGACCCCGCCGCAGGTGTCGATCCGCCGCGCCGACGGCACCATGGTCGAGTGGCTCGAGCATAACGAAGTCAAGGGCGACCACCCGTTCGCCAAGTACATGCCGGACCTGCTGCCGACCGAGTACGGCACCATCAAGGCCAGGGACGGCCAGGACATGGTCTACGCGATGATCAAGCCGGCCGGTTTCGATGCTTCCAAGCGCTACCCGGTGTTCCTGACCGTGTACGGCGGCCCGCACTCGCAGCAGGTGACGCGCGGCTGGGGCAATATGTTCAAGCAGTACATGGCGCAGCAGGGCTTCATCGTGTTTACGCTGGACAACCGCGGTTCCTCGCGCCGCGAGCGCAAGTTCACCGACGTCATCTACGGCGAACTGGGCAAGAACGAAGTCGAAGACCAGGTCGCCGGCATCGACTGGCTCGCCAAGCAGGGCTTCGTCGATCCGAAGCGCATCGGCGTGTTCGGCTGGAGCTACGGCGGCTTCATGACGCTGCGCCTGC
>DAMAFT010000582.1:0-3434 GCA_031995805.1 Massilia sp. | reverse complement strand
CTTCAGCAACGGCAAGTACCACTTCGCCGTGGCGGCCACCATGCGCAACGAGGCGTTCCCGTGAGTGCGCGCCCGCACGCCGTCCGGCACCCGGCGCGGCGCGCCGGCGTGGCCGCCGTCGAATTCGCGCTGCTGCTGCCGCTGCTGCTGCTGCTCCTGTTCGGCATGATCGACGCCGCGCGCGCGCTGCAGGCGACCATCATCATGACGAACATCGGCCGCGAGGGCGCCAACCTGGCGGCGCGCGGCGGCGACCAGCTCGACGGCGCCAGCCAGGACATCATCTACGCGCTGATGGCCAGCGCGCCGCCGCTGAACGTCAACAAGCTGGGCCAGGTCACCATCACGCGCGTGATGGGCGTGGTCAGCGCCGGGGTGTCGCGCAGCGTGGTGGTCGACCAGTACCGCTGGGACGACGCCGCGCGCAACCTGGGCTACCGCTACAGCGGCTATGCGCCGGCCAGCCGCGTGTATGCCTGCACGTCGTGGAACGCGGGCGCCTGCACCAGCATCAGCAGCAGGGCGCGGCCCGCGACGGCGGTGATGGATGGCCAGCTCGACGACGGCGAAGTCGTGTACGTGGTCGAGACCTTCTATCGCTACGACATGATCACGGCTGGCTTTTCCGCCGGCGGCTTCGCCCTGCCCACCTTCGGGCCCGACCTGTATTCGATCACGGTGTTCTGACATGCGCTTGCAACCTCCCCGGCGCCGCCACGGCGCCGTCGCCATCATGGTCGCGCTGGCCATGCTCGTCCTGCTGGCCCTGGTCGGCCTCGTCGTCGACGGCGGCCTGGCCTACCTGGTCAAGGCGCGCCTGAACGCGGCGGTCGACTCGGCCGCGCTGGCCGCGGCACGCGCGGTCCCGAACGGGAATACCCAGACCGAGCAGACCGCCAGCGCCCAGGCCGCGGCGGCCAAGTTCTTCGCCGCCAACATCTCGAACGGCTACATGCTGTCCAAGCCCAAGCTGCTGGCCACCAATGTCGTGTTCAACGGCGGTACGGTGACGATCGACGTGACCGCCGAGGCGCCGATGCCGGTCTCGTTCATGCAGGCGCTGAACTTCACGTCGCTGACACCGACGGCGTATGCGCAGACCATCCGGCGCGACCTCGACATGGCGTTCGTGGTCGATACCTCGGGCTCGCTGTCCGACGTCGGCGCCAGCGTGCAGTCGGCCACCAAGAGCTTCCTGAGCAAGTTCAACGTGACGCAGGACCGCGTGGCGCTGATCCATTTTGCCTCCGGCGCGGAACTCGACAACCCCATCAATCCGCTGGCGCGCGGCTTCAACCGCACGTCGATGCTGAAGAACATCGACGCCTTCAACTTCGACGGCGGCACCTCCTCGGTCGAGGGCATGTGGCAGGCGCGCGACCAGTTGAACCAGATTCCGCTGGCCAGCCGCTCGGCGATGCGCGTGATCGTGTTCTTCTCGGACGGCGCCCCGACGTCGTTCGGCACCTACCTCACCTTCAATACGCCGACCGACTGCGTCTCGGCCGGCGCGCTCGACTCGGTCAACGGCGGCACCGGCCTGTTCAAGCTCTCCATCAGCGAGGACACGCCGCTCGACAACGTCAAGTGCACGGTCAAGAACCCGATCGCGGGTTCCGCCAGGACGCTGCCGGACGGCTACAACTGGCACAAGGCCACGTGGCTGCAGCGCAACGACAGCAGCACCTTCGAGTACCCGATCGTGACCTCGGGCCCGCGCGCCGTCACCAACGACCTGGGCACGGCCACCGCCGCCCGCCGCAACATCGACCGCGCCGCGCGCAACCTGGCCGAGGCGGTGGCGTCGCGCGCGCGCGACGACGGTACCTTTATCTTCACGCTGGGCATGGGCGCCGCGTTGAAGACGCCGTCCGGCCCCGACAACGAGACCGGCGAAACGGTGTTGAAATGCATGGCCAACGTGCCCGACGCCCTGGCGCGCTGCTACAACCCGGGCAAGCCGGTCGGCATGTACTGCTATGCGGCGACCGAGGCGGACCTGACCCCGTGCTTCTCGCGGCTGGCGTCGGCGATCCTGCGGCTGTCGAAATGAGTTGCGCCAGCCGTCAGCGGGGGCGCGGAGGGCCGCCGCACGGCACATCCCCGTCCGAGGCCATGCGGACCTGCAATGCGCGGCTCGCCTGCAACCGGCCTGCAGTTGCCTGGTGTCCCATTCCGGCATGGCGTGCGGCAAGACGATCGCGCCGGATCTTGCGCCATTCTATAGTTGCCAAGCAACATTTAGCGGGATAATCCGGTTTCCTGCCACCGAAGGCAACGACACGACCGGGAGTACGGCATGCTGCAACTTCACCGACATCTTGCCCTGTTCTCGCCGGCAACGGGAACGCGCGCCTGCGCCGCCGGGTTCCTGGTCAGCCTGCTAACCGTCCCCGTCACGGCGAGCGTGGATCGGCTGCTGTCACTGTCCGGCGCGCCCGCGGCGCCAGTGGCGATCACGCCCGAACTGGTCGCCGGACTCGTCGTCGGCGGCCTGTTGATCGCCCCGGCACTGGAAACGGCCCTGCTCCAGTCATGCATCATCGAAAACATCGGTGTCGAATCGCGGCGCCGGCGGATGGCGATGGCTGCCAGCACGCTGCTGTTCGCGGCCGCGCACGGATTCTCCAACGGCATCAGGGGGGTGGTGGTCATGGCGCCGATGGGCTGCATGCTGGCCTGCGCCTATTGCTGGGCAAGGAGGCATTCCGCACGCGCCGCCTTCGTGACGACGTGGGCGACCCACACCTTTCATAACGCCATCAATGTGGGACTCGGACTGGCGTTTCCGCACCTGGCCTGACCGCCCCCACCGACGCGGCGCCACCGATTCGCCCGCCATGCGACACTTGGCCGCACGACCATGGCGCAACGGGAGGATCGCATGAACGATGACCAGCAACAGGATGGACAAGGGCAGCAGGACGCGGACGCGCCGCCGCACGAGGACGTCGACGGCCTGAAGGACAAGAAACCCGAGGAATTGACGCCGGAAGAACTGCGGCTCATGGCGGACACGATGCCCGGCGAGGGGCCGGGCGACTGAGATCGGCGACGGCGAAGCCTCGCGCCGCGATGAAAGGATATTTCACAAAAAATGCGTTTGTGAAATATTCTTTCAATAGATCTCCGGCACGATGATCTCCGGCGCCACCGGACGGCGCACGTAGTCGTCGTGGTATTCGCGCTCCGGCAACTGGATGGTCGGCCGGTCGACTTCCACGTAGGGCATCTGCTGCAGCAGGTGGTGGATGCAGTTCAGGCGCGCGCGCTTCTTGTCGACGCCCTGCACCACCCACCACCTGGCTTCCGGGATATGGGTGCGCTCGAGCATGACTTCCTTCGCGCGCGTGTACTCTTCCCAGCGCCGGCGCGATTCCAGGTCCATCGGGCTCAGCTTCCACTGCTTGAGCGGATCGTGGATGCGGCTCAGG
>DAMAFT010000581.1:0-3436 GCA_031995805.1 Massilia sp. | reverse complement strand
CCGGCTTCACCATCGCCATCGAGACCAACGGCACGCTGCCGGTACCTGACGGCGTGGACTGGGTATGCGTGAGTCCGAAGATGGGTTCGACGCTGGTCGTCGCCAAGGGCAACGAGATCAAGGTCGTGATCCCGCAGGCGAACCAGGACCTGGCCGCCTACGAACACCTCGATTTCGAGAATTTCTACGTGCAGCCGATGGACGGCCCGCTGGCCGCGTTCAATACCCGGCTCGCCATCGACACCTGCCGCGCCAATCCGAAGTGGAAGCTCAGCCTCCAGACCCATAAACTCCTCCAGATTCCCTGAAAGGCAAGCGCCATGCTGACCATCACCCGCAAGCTCGAATTCGACGCCGGCCACCGCATCCCCGACCACAAGAGCCAGTGCCGCAACCTGCACGGCCACCGCTACACGCTGGAAATCACGCTGACCGGCGACGTCATCGACGTCGAAGGCAGCTCCGACAACGGCATGATCATGGACTTCTCCGACATCAAGTCCCTGGCCAAGGAATACCTG
Organism: Massilia sp.; assembly: GCA_031995805.1. Taxonomy (GTDB): domain Bacteria; phylum Pseudomonadota; class Gammaproteobacteria; order Burkholderiales; family Burkholderiaceae_D; genus Telluria. The sequence goes on along the minus strand of DAMAFT010000581.1, from coordinate 2,915 downwards.
GTCGACGTCTGGGACCATGCCTTCCTCGTGTACGAAAAAGACGACAAGGTGCGCGAATTCCTGTCCAGCCTGCCGGGCCACAAGACCGTCGTGATCGACCGCATCCCGACCGTCGAGAACCTGGCGCAGGTCGCCTGGAATATCCTGACGGCGGCCTATACCGACCGCTTCGGCACCGGCCTGCGCCTGCAGAAGCTGGTCCTGCACGAAACCCCGAACTGCTGGGCAGAAATCACGGATGCCTGACGAGATCGCCGCCAGAGCGCCGGCGCCGCTGGAACCGGCGCCTGCCGGGGCCGATGCCGCGTGGATGGGCCTGGCCCTGGCCGAGGCGCGCAAGGCCTGGGCCGCCGGCGAGGTGCCGGTGGGCGCCGTCGTCGTCAAGGACGGCCAGGTGGTCGCTGCCGGCTTCAACCAGCCGATCGGCCGCCACGACCCGACCGCGCACGCCGAGATCGTGGCCCTGCGCGCGGCCGCGGAAAAGCTGGGCAACTACCGGCTGCCCGGCTGCGAGCTGTACGTGACGCTGGAACCCTGCGCGATGTGCTCGGGCGCGATGATGCATGCGCGCCTGGCGCGCGTGGTGTACGCGGCGCCCGACCCGAAGACGGGCGTGTGCGGCTCGATCCTCGACCTGTTCGCGCTGGAGCAACTGAATCACCACACCGAGGTGGTCGGCGGCGTCCTTGCCGACGAGGCCGCGGCCATGCTGCGCGGCTTCTTCGCCGAACGGCGGGCGGCGCGCAAGACGCCGCCGCAGGCGCCGGACTGACGGCGCGGGGCGCCGCACGCCGTTCCTCCCGTCACGCCCCGGAATTGCCGAAAATGGTATGCTGGTTTCCAACAGCCGCCCCCACGCGGCCCGGAGATTTCCTTGGACCAACAGCAACCAGCCCGGCCGCCCCGCCGGCCGATCTCATGCCGCCGCCATGCCTAGCCTGAACGCCAACGGCATCCGCATCGCCTTCGACACCGCCGGCGATCCGAAAGCCGCTCCCCTGTTGCTGATCTCCGGGCTGGGCCTGCAGCTGGTCGCCTGGCCGGACGACTTCGTCGAGGGCCTCGTCGACCTCGGCTTCTATGTGATCCGCTTCGACAACCGCGACTGCGGCCTGTCCACCAAGTTCGAGCAGGCCGGCACGCCCAGCCTCGGGCTGGCCTGGATGAAAAGCCTGCTGCGCCTGCCGTTCAAGCCGCCATACCGGCTGGAAGACATGGCCGACGACGCGCTCGGCGTGCTGTCCGCCCTGGGCATCGCGCGCGCCCACGTGGTGGGCATCTCGATGGGCGGCATGATCGCCCAGCTGATGGCGGCCAAGTATCCGGCGCGCGTGCTGAGCCTGACCTCGATGATGTCGAGCAGCGGACGGCGCGGCTTGCCGGGCCCGTCGGCCGCGCTGCGCCGTGCGCTGCTGCAGCGTCCGCGCGGCGCGGCCGACGTCGACGGCGCCATCGAGCATGCCGTCAAGGTGTTCGGCATGCTGGCCAGCCCGTCCTACCCGACGCCGGACAAGGTGCTGCGGCGGCGCATCGCGCGCGCCATGCGCCGCAACTGCTGCCCGGGCGGCGTGGCGCGCCAGATGCTGGCGGTGGCCGCCAGCGGCGACCGCACGCCGCAGCTGCAGTCGATCGCCGCGCCCACGCTGGTTGTGCACGGTGCGGCCGACCCGCTGGTGCCGCTGGCCTGCGGCGTCGACACGGCCCAGGCCATCCCCGGCGCCCGCCTCGAGGTCATCGAGGGCATGGGCCACGACCTGCCGGGCCAGTTGCTCGAGCGCCTGCTCGCCTTGATCGACGCCCATGCGCACGGTAAGATGGCGCCCGACTCGACACCAAGGCTCTTCGTCAAACAGTGATCACCTCCCGACTCGGCATCGCCGTCGTGGCGCCGGGCGCGTATGCCCCCGAACCCGACGCGGTGGGGCGCGGCATCGCCCGCCTCGCATCCCAGGACATCCTGGTCCACAACTACTACGAGCACGAGCGGCGCTTCCAGCGCTTCGGCGACACCGACGCCGGCCGCCTCGCGCAACTCGAGGCGGCCGCCGCCGATCCCGACGTGCAGGTGGTGATGGCCCTGCGCGGCGCCTACGGCATGAGCCGGCTGCTGCCGCACATCGATTTCGCACGCATGGCGGCCAGCGGCAAGATCTTCGTCGGCTTTTCCGACGTCACCGCCTTCCACATGGCCCTGTACGCACGCACCGGCACCCTCAGCTACGCCGGCCCGATGTTCGCCGGCGACTTCGGCGCGCCGGAGCCGGTCGATGTCACGCTCGACGACTTCCGGCGCTGCCTGGCCGGTCCCGTGCACGTGGTGGCGGGGCAGGGCGAGGGCAATCCCGCGCTCGACGTTGCCGGCACCGTCTGGGGCGGCAACCTGGCGATGTTCGTGTCGCTGCTCGGCACGCCGTACTTCCCGCACGTCGACGGCGGCATCCTGTTCTTCGAGGACATCGCCGAACACCCGTACCGGGTCGAGCGCATGCTGCTGCAACTGCAGCAGGCCGGCGTGCTGGCGCGCCAGCGCGCGGTCGTGCTGGGCGATTTTTCCGGCTACCGCCTTGGCCCGAACGACAACGGCTACGATTTCGACCGGATGCTGGCTTACCTGCGCGCGACGCTGCCGCTGCCGGTCCTGACCGGCCTCGAATTCGGCCATATTCCGCGCCGCGTGACGATCCCGTTCGGGGCGCAGGGGCGCCTCGTGGCCGACGGCGGGTGCTGGACGCTGACGCTGTCGGACTATCCGACCGTGCGCATGGCGTGACATTGCGCGCATCTTGAGGGGCGCGCGTCCGGCTAGACTGGTGGCCGAAAGGATGTCCATGCGCCCCTTCCTCGCCGCCGCCGCCATCCTGCTGGCCTGCACCACCATCGCCGGCCCCGTTCCCGCACGCGCGGCCGGGCCCCAG
>DAMAFT010000580.1:0-3440 GCA_031995805.1 Massilia sp. | reverse complement strand
CCCCATCCTGCGCATGGGCAACCTGCTGCTGGTGACGATCCAGGTCGACATGCACGACCGCCTGGCGATGACGCTGCAGGACGACCTGACCGAGCGCATCGTGCGCGACCGCGCCAAGGGCGTCCTGATCGACATCTCGGCGCTGGACCTGGTCGATTCCTTCATCGGCCGCATGATCAGCAACACCGCCGCGATGGCGCGCGTGCTGGATGCCGAGACCGTGGTGGTCGGCATGCAGCCGGCCGTCGCCATCACGCTGGTCGAGCTGGGCCTGACCCTGCACGGCGTGAAGACGGCGCTGAACGTCGAGAAAGGCATGGCCCTGTTAGGAAAGACCAACTTCTGATGAGCCCAGTTCTCGACAACGCGGCCGCCTTCGAGACCAGCCTGCTGGAGCGTCGCCGCCAGCTGCGCACCGGTCGCACCGCGCTGCCGCTGCGCAGCGACGAAGACGTGGTCGCGCTGCGCCGCCTTGTGCGCGAGCGCGCGGTCGCGATCAAGCTGTCGCTGGTCGACCAGACCAAGCTGGTGACGGCGGCAAGCGAACTGGCGCGCAATACGATCAAGTACGGCGGCGGCGGCGACGTCTACCTCGACATGCTCGAGGACGCGTTGCAGCACGGCGTCGGCCTGGTCTTCGTCGACAGCGGCCCGGGTATCGCCGACATCGGGCAGGCGCTGCGCGACGGCTTCACCACGGGCGGCGGCCTCGGGCTCGGCCTGGGCGGCTCGAAGCGCCTCGTCGACGAGTTCGACATCGATTCGCGGCCGGGCGAAGGCACGGCCGTGGCGGTCATCAAATGGAAACGCTGATCAATTCCCTCTCCCCGCAGTACGCCTTCCCGATCCACCATGCCAGCGACGTCGCCGCCGCGCGCCGGGTCGGCCAGAAACTGGCCGACGCGCTCGGCTTCGACGACGTCAAGGCGGGCCGGCTGGCGATCGTGATCACCGAGGCCGCCACCAACATCCTCAAGCATGCGGGCGAGGGCGTGCTGTACATCATGCGCGCCCAGTTCGGTGCGGCCGTGGCGGGCGTGGACGTGGTGGCGGTCGACGCCGGTCCCGGCATCCCCGACCTCGCGTTCAGCATCCAGGACGGCGTGTCCACGGCCGGCACCGCCGGCAACGGCCTGGGTGCGCTGCGGCGCCAGTCCGACGTGTTCGACGCCTGGAGCATGCACGGCAAGGGCGCGGTCTTCTTCATGCGCATCTGGCGCGGCGCCGAACGGCCTCCGGCCTGCGCCATGGAACTGGGAGCGCTGTGCGTGCCGCTGGCCGGCGAGGACGCCTGCGGCGACGGCTGGGCCATGCGCTGCGACGCCGACGGCGCCACGCTGCTGGGGGCCGACGGCCTCGGCCACGGCCCGGAAGCGGCCAAGGCGGCGGCCGGCGCGATCGAGGCGCTCGAGCGCCTGCCGAGTCCCGTCCCGGCCGAGGTGCTGCACGCGGCGCACGAGCTGCTGCGCCTGACGCGCGGCGCGGCCGTGTCGGCGGCGCGCATCGACTATGCGGCCAATGCGCTGCGCTTTGCCGGCATCGGCAACGTGAGCGGGCTGGTCGTGGACGGCACGGTGCGGCGCGCACTGGTGTCGCACAACGGCATCGTCGGCCACAATATGCGCAAGGTGCAGGAATTCACGGTCGACTGTCCGCCGGGCGCACTGTGCGTGCTGCACTCGGACGGGATCCAGACCCAGTGGGACCTGGCCGCCTACCCCGGCCTGGTCTGGCGCGCGCCGGCCATCGTGGCCGCCGTGCTGATGCGCGATTTCAGCCGCCGCCGCGACGATGCGATGGTGCTGGTCGCGCGCAGGAAAGGATAATCACATGCAGCGCATCCTCAACATCGGCATCGGCAACGAACAGGACGTGGTGCTGGTGCGCCAGCGCGCGCGCCAGATCTCGCAGCTGCTCGGGTTTTCCCAGCAGGACCAGGTGCGCATCGCCACCGCCGTCTCGGAGGCGGCGCGCGGCGCCGCCCAGGCGGGCAGCAGCGGGCGCGCGGTCTTCGGCATCGCCGACGGCGAACGGCGCCAGCTCCTGCAGGTGACGATCGGCGCCGCCGGCCCGCTGCCGGACGACGCCATCGTTACCGCGCACCGGCTGGTCGAGGATTGCACGATGGAGCAGGGCGCGCACGGCCCGGTGGCCCTCACCCTGCGCAAGCCGCTGCCGCCGCAGGCCCCGGTGGACGGCGCGCGCCTGGGCGAGATCGCCGCCCAGCTGGCCAAGGACAGCCCGGTGGCGAACACCGGCCTCGAGGTGCAGCTGCAGAACCGCGAGCTGGTCGCCACCCTGGCCGAGCTGCGCGAGCGCCAGGAAGACCTGCTGTCGCTCACGCGCGAGCTGGAAGACACCAACCGCGGCATCGTCGCCCTGTACGCCGAGATCGAGGACAAGGCCGAGCGGCTGCGCCGTGCCGACGAGATGAAGTCGCGCTTCCTGTCCAACACCAGCCACGAGCTGAGGACGCCGCTGTCCTCGATCCGCGCGCTGGCCAAGCTGCTGCTGGACCGCATGGACGGCGACCTGACGTCCGAGCAGGAGCGCCAGGTGCGCTACATCGAGGCGGCCGCCAACGACCTGTCGGAACTGGTCAACGACCTGCTCGACCTGGCCAAGATCGAGGCCGGCAAGGTCGAGGTGCAGACCGGCCCGGTCGTCGTCGAGAACCTGTTCCGCACCTTGAAGGGCATGCTGAGGCCGCTGGCCGACAGCGCCCGCGTCGAGCTGGTGTTCGAACCCTCCGACGTGAACGGGGCTTTCGAGTCGGACGAGGGTAAAATCGCCCAGGTGCTGCGCAACTTCATTTCGAACGCCCTGAAGTTCACCGAGGAAGGATCGGTGCGCGTCCGCGCCGTGCACGATGCCGATGCCGTCGCCTTCGAGGTGGCCGATACCGGGATCGGGATCGGCGCCGACAACCTGCAGCTGATCTTCGAGGAGTTCAGCCAGATCGAGCATCCGCTGCAGCGGCGCAGCAAGGGCACGGGCCTGGGCCTGCCGCTGTGCCGCAAGCTGGCCGCGCTGCTCGGCGGCGGGGTCGAGGTGAGCAGCCAGCCGGGCGTGGGTTCGACCTTCCGGCTGGTACTGCCGTGGCGCTTCCCGGGCGACGCCGCAGCGACCGATGGAAACTGATGGATTGACGATGACGACTCCCCCCCTGATCCTGAACGTCGACGACAACGACGGCGCCCGCTACGCCAAGACCCGCATCCTGCAGGGCGCGGGCTTTTCCGTCATCGAGGCCAGCAACGGCACCGACGCGCTGAACATGGTCAAGCGCGGCGACATCGCGCTGGTCCTGCTGGACGTCAAGCTGCCCGACATCAACGGCATCGAAGTCTGCCGCCGCATCAAGGCCGATCCCGACAGCGCGCTGGTGCTGGTGCTGCAGACCTCGGCCGCGCTGACCGGCCGCGCCGACAAGATCCGCG
>DAMAFT010000579.1:0-3443 GCA_031995805.1 Massilia sp. | reverse complement strand
AACCCCACCAGGTGATCCTGGTGGGGTTTTTTGCTTTGGGCATTCGCAAAAACCGGAGGAAGAGTGCCGGGGTGCACCACAGCGGTCAGTCCGGTAATCGTCCATGCCATGTCAATAGCGTCCGGGATCCCGTCATATGGCGGCATGCCCTGCGTGCGGGACAGCAGGACACCGTTCGCACGAGCCGGTGCGACGCCACCGGCAACGCATGGCAAGTGACAATCCGCGCATTTGCGAACACTGATTCCGTGGCATCATGGCTCCCTTGGCCAGAGCGCACGCGCCGGCGCCAGGGAGAGCCCTGGACGTCGATGCGAGATGATTACCATGGCAAGAATCAAGACACTGCGGCATGTAGCGTACGGCCTGCGCGATGCGTTCGTCGGCCGTAACGACGACCTGGACGGCTACTGGGCCTTGGGCAAGCTGTATGCCGCTGCCGATCCGGCCACGACGTCCGTCGTGCTGGACCTGGTGGACGGCGGTGCGCTGCCGCCGGCGCCGGACTGCCTGGCACTGGCGCGGCGGCATGCCGAGTTCCTGGCGCAGGCGCTGGCCGCGCATGGCATCCCGCGCCATGCGCTGGCGCGCGCCGAGATCCTCGTCGAGTTCGACATCGTGCCCGAGGTGTCGATCCCGCGCCTGTCCCCGCAGGTGGCCCGGCCCGCCGACCCGTTCCGCTGTACCGTCACGCTGGGCGACCATGCCGGCCGCCTGGCGCAGGCGAGGACGTGGGGGTATTGCTGGCGGCACGATCCGCAGCGCGAGTCGCGCCGCAACCGCGCGAATTGGGGGCGGACCGGTACGCGTGCGGGCCGCCGGGACGCAGGCGACGATGGACGATGAGCGAACCGGATCGGCGCATGGCAATCCGGAAGGAACGCCGCGCGGCGGGCGTGTTGCGCGCTTGCCAGCGCTGCGCCTTGTGAGGACGCCAAGCAGGCGCCGGCACCGTGCCGAGCGCGCTCAACGGCGCGCCCCTTCCGCATTCTCCCATCCCAACCCCAGCGCCTTGTGCAAGGCAATGAAGTCCCCGGTCAGCGCCGCCTGCGCCTGCGCCAGGTTCTGCTCGGCCGCCAGTTGCTGGCGCTCGGCGTCGAGCACGTCGATCAGGTTGGCCGTGCCGGCTTTCTGGCGCGCACCCGTCAGCAGCGCGGCGCGATCGGCCGTGGCCTTGGCGCGGGCGATCGTCGCCACCGTCGTGCGGCGCTGGCGGAAGCGCGACAGCGCGTCCTCGGCATCGCGCAGGGCGCCCAGTACCGCCACCTGGTATTGCGCCTCCGCTTCCTCGCGTACGCCCTCGGCCCGGGCCACGCCTGCCTTGGCGCGGCCGAAGTCGAGGACGTTCCAGCTCAGCTGCGGCGCCGCCACCGCCGAGTAGTCGTCCAGGTGCGTCAGGTCGCGCAGGTGGGTGCCGCCGATGCCGATCAGGCCCAGCAGGGTCAGGCGCGGGAAGCGCGCCGCCTCGGCCTGGCCCACCTGCGCGTTGCGCGCGGCCAGCGTGCGTTCGGCGGCGCGGATGTCGGGGCGCCGGCGCAGCATGGCGCCCGGGTCGCCGATGGCCACGCGGGCCGGCGGCAGCGGCACCGCGGCGGCCCCGGCGGCCGGCGCCCCCAGGTCGGCGTCGATCGCGCCCGGCGCCTGGCCCACCAGCACCGCCAGTTCGTCGCGGAGGGCGTCGAGCTGGGAACCGAGCGGTTCGGCATCGGCGCGGGTCGATTCCAGCTGGCCCTGCAGGCGTTCCAGGTCCAGTGTCGAGGCGGTGCCGGCCTGCACGCGGCGCGCGGTCAGGTCGAGCGCCTTCTGCTGGCGTGCGATGGCGGCGTCGCTCAGCGCAATCCGGGCCTGGGTGGCGCGCAGGTTGACGTAGGCTTGCGCGACCTCCGCCGCGAGGCTCACCTGGGCGTCGGCGAGGTTGGCCTCGGCCGCCTGCGCCAGCGCGCCGGCCGCTTCGGTGGCGCGACGGCGGCCGCCGAACAGGTCGATCTCCCAGGTGGCGTCGAAGCCCATGCTGTACAGGTTCAGCGATGACGGCAGCGCGATCCCGCCCTGGCCCTGGCCGGACTCGCCCTGTCCCGGCTGCGTCTGGCCGCCAGCCGGCAGGTCGCCCAGCGGCGGCAGGTGGGCATGGGCCGCCAGCAGCGTGGCGGTGCCGTTAGGCAGGTTGCTGGCGCGTTCGCTGCGCAGCGACGCCCGGGCCTGGCGCAGGCGCGCCGCCGCCACCGCGAGGTTCGGATTGGCGCGCAGGGCGCGGTCGACCAGGGCGTCGAGCGTCGGGTCGCCCAGCGCCGTCCACCAGCGCGCCACGACCTGGCCTTGCGCTTCGGGCGTACCGGCGCGCGCGAACGCGGCGCCCTGGACGCCGGCGGGCGGGCCCGCGTAATCGGTGCCGACGGTCTTGCAGCCGGCCAGCAGCAGTGCGAACAGGACGGGGGCAATGGTTGGCTTCATCGTCGGCTCCTCAATGGCCCGCCGCCGGGGCATTCTTGTTCAGGGGGCGCAGGAACAGCACCAGCGGGATCACGCAGCAGATGCCCACCGACAGGATCCAGAACAGGTCCATGTACGTCATGGTCAGCGCCTGCAGCTGGACCGTGCCTTCCAGGTTGCGCAGGGCGCCCGCCATGCCGCCGGGGCCCTGCGCCTGCGCGGCCAGGTAGTCCTGCACGGCGACGCGGTTGGCGCCCAGGGTTTCTTCCAGGCGCCGCTCGTGCAGCCACAGGCGCTGGTCCTGCAGCACGGCGATGCCGGCCAGCGCGAGCGAGCCGCCCATGTTGCGCGCCGCGTTGAACAGGCCGGCGGCGTCGCTGGCGTGGTCGGGCGTGACCGACTGGATCGCCGCCTGGTTCAGGAACAGCATGGCGAAGATGGTGCCGACGCCGCGGATCAGCTGGCCCGCCACGAAGTCGGCGCCGGCCGCCTGCGCCGTCAGTTCGCTGTCCAGCCAGGCGCTGAACGCCAGCACGGCCAGGCCGAAGCCGACCGCCAGGCGGATGTCGACGTAGCGGATCAGGAGGGGCACCAGCGGCATCATCAGCAGGCTGGGCAGCCCGCCCAGCGCCACGATCTTGCCCGACTGGAGGGCGTTGTAGCCGGCGATCGCCGACAGGAATTGCGGGATCACGTAGGAAGTGCCGTAGATGACCATGCCGATCACGATGCCCATCGCGACCACGCTGCCGAACTGGCGGTCCAGCAGCAGCTTCAGGCGGATCACCGGCCGCTTCGCCGTCATCTGGCCGATCATCAGGAGCACGAAGCCGATCGCCGAGACGATCGTCAGCACGATGATCTCGCGCGAGGAAAACCACTGTTCGCGTTCGCCTTCTTCCAGCACCACGGTCAGGCCACCCAGGAAGGCGGCGAGGCCGGCGATGCCGAGCCAGTCGGCCTGCATCAGCTGGCCGGTCTGGGGCTTCTCGTGCGGCAGGCCGACCAGCAGC
>DAMAFT010000578.1:0-3467 GCA_031995805.1 Massilia sp. | reverse complement strand
AAGGCGGCGAGGCCGGCGAGGCCGAGCCAGTCGGCCTGCATCAGCGGGCCGGTCGGGTGCTTCTCGTGCGGCAGGCCGACCAGCAGCAGGACCACTAGGCCGATGCAGATCGGGACGTTCAGGAAGAAGGCGTAGTGCCAACTGAGGTTCTCGGTCAGCCAGCCGCCGATCAGCGGGCCGACCACCGGACCGAGGATGGCGGTGGCGCCGAACAGCGCGGTGCCGATGGGCTGCTGGCTGCGCGGCAGCCGGGTGGCGATGATGGTCTGGGCGGTGGGAATCATGGCGCCGCCTGTGAATCCCTGGCCGACGCGGCCCGCGATCATCATGCCCAGCGACGTCGACAGCCCGCACATGACGGAGAAGCCCGTGAACAGCGCCGCCACCAGCAGCAGGAAGGTGCGCAGGCCGAACACCCGCTCCAGCCAGCCGGACAGCGGGATGATGACGATTTCCGCGACCAGGTAACCGGTGGCGATCCAGGTGCCTTCGGTACCGCTGGCGCCGATCTCGCCCTGGATCGTCGGCAGCGAGGAGTTGACGATCGAGATGTCGAGCGTGGCCATCAGCGCGCCCAGCGTGCCGGCGGCAACGGCCAGCCAGGCGCCGGCATCGGCGCGCTGCCCGCCCTGCGCCCCTGTAGCGGCGGAAGCGGCGCTCACTCTCGCTCCTTGCGCGTGTCTTCGCGGGCGTCCTGGCGCGCTTCCTCGTGGTCCTTGATGCGCTTGTAGTCGTCCTTGGCGTTGCGGGTATCGACTTCGACCTTCAGCGACAGGCCCGGCACCAGGATGCGGCGCGTCTCGGGGCCGGCGTCGATGGCGACGCGCACCGGCACGCGCTGGACGATCTTGGTGAAGTTGCCGGTGGCGTTCTGCGGCGGCAGCAGCGAGAACTGGGCGCCGGTCCCGGGCGCCAGGCTTTCGACGTGGCCGTGCAGCTTCAGGCCGGGCAGGGCGTCGACCTTGACCTCGGCCGGCTGGCCCACGCGCATGCGGCCGATCTGGGTTTCCTTGAAGTTGGCGCCGATGTACAGCGTACCCAGCGGCACCAGCGTCATCAGGCGCGTGCCGGGCTGGACGAACTGGCCGACGCGCACCTGGCGGTCGCCCACCCGGCCCGCCACGCTGGCGCTCAGCGTGGTCGATTCGAGATTCACCTCGGCCGCCTTCAGCTGGGCGCGCGCGGTCCCGGCCTGGGCTTCGGCCTGGCGCACCTGGGCCTGCAGCGAGACGATGCGCCTGGTCGCATTCTCCAGCGCCGCGCGCTGGGCCGCCACCTGGCGCGCACCCTGGTCGGCGTCGTTGCGGCGCGCCGCCAGGACCTGGGCGTTCTCGGCGCCGATCGCCACCAGCGGCGCGTAGCGCTGCGCCTCGCCGGCGGCGAAGGAGGCGTTATCGCGCGCGGCCGCCAGCTGGGCGCGCATCTGCGCCACGGTCGATTCCTGTTCCGCGATCTGGGCGCGCACGGCGTCGGCGTTGGCGCGCGCGATGTCGATCTGGGCCTGGAACTGCTCGGCCTGGGCGCGGTAGTCGCGCGCATCGATGCGCACCAGCGCCTGGCCGGCGCGCACGTCCTGGTTCTCGTTCACCAGCACTTCCTCGACGTAGCCGCCGACCTTGGGCGAGACCGTCACGGTATCGGCCTGCGTGTAGGCGTCGTCGGTCTCCTCGAAGTACTTGCCGTGGAGCTGGTAGTACAGCAGCCAGCCCAGGCCCGCCAGCAGCACCACGACGCCGGCGACGATCAATACGATGCGGATCTTGCGCTTCTTCCCGGGCGAGACCTGCTTGCCGTCCTTGCCTTCCCTGGCGTCGCCGCCTTCCTTGTCCTTGTCCTTGTCCTTGTCCTTGTCCTTGTCCTGCGGTGCACCGGACCGCTCGTCCGGCTTGTTCTCGTCGTCCTGCTGGTCGGTCATCGCGGGCTTCCTGTCGGTTGGGCTGCTTGAGGGGGTAAGGGGGCGGCGCGGCGCGCCCGTTCGGCGTCGACCATCGCGCAGGCATAGGCGGCGAGGCGGTCGACCCAGCCATCGAGGGCGCCCGGGCCGTCGAACAGGCCGGGCGCGGCGCGCGCGATGTGTTCGTGGCCGATGTAGGGATAGGTGACCAGCGCCCAGATCGAGAAGGTCAGCGCATGCAGTTCGGGGTCCGGCCCGGGCAGGGCGAGGGCGCGCGCCAGCAGTTCGCGCAGGCGCCGTTGCAATCGTTCGCGGCTGGAGCGTTCCTCGTCGAGCATGCCGGTCGGCTCGAACGCCTCGCGCAGGCGCAGGCGCACGCTCAGCAGGGCGGCGGGACCGTCGCCCAGGGGCAGCAGGCAGTTGCGCAGGAAGCGCGCGAGCGCCTCGCGCAGCGCCAGGCCGGGCGCGTCGAAGGGGAGCAGTTCGGCATCGGCGGCGCCCTGCAGCGGTTCGTACAGGGCGGCGCGGTACAGGCCCGCCTTGTCGCCGAAATAATAAGCGATGGCGGCGACGTTGGCGTCGGCGGCCTGGGCCAGCTCGCGCACCGACGTGCTGGCGTAGCCGCGTTCGGCGAACAGGCGCAGGGCCGCGGCGAGGATGCGTTCGCGCGCCTGCACACCGTCGCTGCGGGGCTTGCGTCCGCATGCCTGCATTGATCGATCGTCTTCGGTCATCAGTTAAACGACTGTTTGAGTTAAATCAATCGTAAACTTTTTATAACAACCGCGCAGTTCGATTCGTGCAAGGAAGAGGTTTATTCGATGAGCAAGACCTGCGCCTGCGGGTCGCGCATGCGCAGCCAGGCCAGCACGGCCTCGGTGCTGACGGTGTCGATGTCGCCGGCCATGCGCCGCTCGAACGGGTGGTCGTCGAAGGCAACGTTGGCGCGGAACATGCGCGCGCCCAGGCGCACGGCGGCCGGGATGTGCACGGTGGGCGGCCGGTAGCCGTGGCCCCGCAGCCAGGATTGCACGGCGGCGCGCGTGCCGGGAGGACCGGCTTCGGCGCCGGCCAGCACTTCCAGCACCCACTGGTTCGAATTCTGGTAGCGCGTGCCGTACACGTAGGACAGCATGTTGTAGCGCGGCTCGTGCAGGGAGCGCGGCAGCGTGCCGGCCATCGCCGCGGCGATCGTCGCCTGCAGCGCGGGACCCGGGACCAGCACCTGGGCGCGGTAGCGGAACAGGTCCGTCAGGAAGAAGTTGCCGACACCGTCCTCGTACAGGTCGGAGCTGGCGGTGCCGCAGTCGTTCAGCGCGTGCACGACGGTCCAGCGGCCGGCCCGGTGGTCGCGCACGGCGATGCCCATGTGCGAGTATTCCAGGCCGTAGCTAGAGAGGTCCTGGCCGGCGCGCGCCAGCAGGGCGACGCTGGCGCCGCTGGCTTCCAGCGCGGCGAAGGTGCGCCCGGCCAGCGCCAGCGAACGGCGCGCCTCGTCCGCCGACAGCGCGTCCTCGCGGCAGGCCTGGCCGGCATGGGCGCCGGCGGCGGCGGCGGCCAGCGCCAGCGCCGC
>DAMAFT010000577.1:0-3473 GCA_031995805.1 Massilia sp. | reverse complement strand
CCTCGTAGTAATTGGTGCGGTCGAGCGAGGTGGTGCCGTTGAACTGCATGCCGCGGTCGGCGAACTGGCGCGTGATGTCACGGTTCTTGCTGCTGCCCTTGAACATCAGGTGTTCGAGCAGGTGCGCCATGCCGGTCTCGCCGTAGTTCTCGTGGCGCGAGCCGACCAGGTAGGTGACGTTGACGGTGATCGTCGGGCGCGACGCGTCCGGGAACAGCAAGACCTTCAGGCCGTTCGGCAGGCGGTATTCGGTGATGCCCTCGACGGATGGCCCCGGGGTCACGCCCTTGGGCAGGGCCGGCGCCTTCTGCGCCCAGGCGGCGCCGTGCGCCATGAACGACAATCCGCCGACGATCGCATATGCGGCCAGGCCGCGCTGGAAAAACCTCAAGCTCATAGTGCTCCGTATCTGTGTCTGGTCCATGAACGCCGTGTCATTGTCTGCACGGCAATAAATTATGGTAACAGAGACAAACGCGGAACGCTTGCAAATGTTTATATGATGATATTACTGTCGGGTATGACGCTCGTGCTGCTGCTGGTGCGGGCTGATGCGCGCCAGTGCTTCCATTTCCTCGGCCAGCCAGCCGAGCAGGTCGTCGGCGCTGACGATGCCGGCCAGCCGGCCGTCCGCGGCGACCACCGGCACGCGGCGGATGCCGCGCTGGCGCATGCGTTCGATGGTGGCGTCGACCTCGTCGCACTCGTCGGCCAGCAGCAGGTCCCCGCTCATCACGTCGCCGGCCTGCAGGCCGAGCGGATCGAGGCCGAGGGCGACGACGGACACGACGATGTCGCGGTCGGTGACGATGCCGACGGGACGCCGCGCGCCGTCGGGATCGTCGACCACGACGACGTCGCCGACATGGTATTTGCGCATGAGGGAGGCGGCGCCCTGGACGGATTCGCCGGGACCGCAGCAGACCGTGTCGATGGTACAGAGTGTTCCGACTTGCATGGCGTCCTCCGGATGGCAAGCGGCCAGACTAGCGCGCAGGGAGGTCGCAACTTTGAGTTGAATCAAAGCTGCGCGAAAGGCGGGATCAGGAAGTCTTGTTGCCGGCCTTGGCGTCGGCGGCGTCCACGACCTGCAGGTCGTTGTCCTTGGCGAAGTTCACGACGAAGTGATATGCCAGGGGTTCGATGTTCTTGAGTGCATTGTTGACCACGACGGCCTTGATGCCATCCACGAGGGTCGGATGCACATAGGGCGAATACCTGATGTGGGCGTTCGGCCCGCCCGTGCCCGGCGGCCTGAAGCACGACATGACGCCGCACAGCCGCTCGGCCCAGTCACTCGGGCGAAACTGCCTTCCCTTACTTGTCACGCCGAGGATGATGAACTCGTCGGCGCGTTCTTTCCCGGTTTGCGGTAACTCGGCCATAGTGCGGCTTGCTGAAACATGAAGCGTGGATGAGGACAACGCCGGTATTATATCTTATAGAAGACCTGCGGACGAGACTTGACTTTCGGGAATCATCTTCCGAGCAAGAATCGCCGCGCAAATCCTTATCAAATAATTATCCCAGCAAGACGGCGCCTGACAACAGGAGCAGGAGCAGCATCCATAATAACAGTGCGCGCCAGACCAGGCCGACCGTGCTTTGCAGCGCGCGCACGTTCGGCTCCTCGCCTGGCAGCACGTCGGGGTCGCTGTCGGACAGGTCGACGGTGGCGGCGTCGGGCGGCAGCACCCGCGGCGCGTTCTCGGCCGGCGTGCCCAGGCGCACGCCCATGGCGCCGCCGCCGGCGGCCAGGATGATGCCGCGGGCCTCGTCGGTCCACCGGTCGGCAAAATTGCGCCAGGCATAGATCGCATCCTCGAAGTTGCCGACGACGGCGAAGGCGATCGCCGTCAGGCGCACCGGGATCCAGTCGATCCAGTAGAAGGCGCGCGCGGCGAACTCGCCGAAGGCTTCGTTGCGCATGTGATCCGGCTCGTTCCAGGCGCGCGCCAGGTATTCGGCCACGCGGTACATGACGGCGCCGGCCGGCCCCAATGGCATCAGGAACCAGAAGAACACGCCGAACACGTTGCGGTGCGTGGTGATCAGGGATTTCTCGACGGCGATGCGGGCGATCTCGGTGCCGTCCATCCCCACCGTGTCGATGCGCGCCCATTCGGCCAGCAGCGTGCGCGCGCCGGCTTCGTCGCCCGAGTTGAGCGCGAACTGGATCGACGTGAAGTAATGGCTGTAGTGGCGGAAGCCCAGCGTGAGGTAGACGATCAGGACGTTCCAGGCGAACGCCGCGAACACCCAGCCGTAGTGCAGCAGGGTCCAGTAGATGGCCGCGGTGGGCACCATCAGGCCGCCGATCATCAGGAACCAGCCCATGCGGCCATGGCTGACCTGGCCGGCATTGAACCAGCCTTCGATGCGCATGGCCATGCGCTTGATCTCGGTATAGATCTGGTTATCCGCGCGCAGCGGCTTCAGTTGCTCGATGAGCAGCGCGCACAGGATGGAGAAGAATGTCATTCAGGGTCCTCGGTATTTGTTGCCAGACTTCATTTGCCCGCTACGATAGCGCAGAGACCCGCCCGAAGCAACGATGGCCGCGGCGCAACCGTCCTTCAGGCGCGCAACAAATGAAACAGGTTCCGCAACATCCCCGCCGTCGCGCCCCAGATGAAGAAACGCTCGTACGGCATCGCATAGAAGCTGCGCCGCCCGGCGCCGTCCGGCAGGTCGAAGGACATGCGCTGGTGGTTCATCCCGTCCATCAGGAAGCGCAGGGGCACCTCGAAGATCTCGGCCACCTCGTTCGACTCGGCCACCAGTTCGAACGGCGGCGTCACCAGGCCCACCACGGGCGTGACGAGGTAGGCGGACGCGGTCACGTGTTCCGGCAGCACGCCGACGATCTCGACGTGGCGGCGCGCCAGGCCGATTTCTTCCTGGGTCTCGCGCAGCGCCGTCTCGATGGCCGAGGAATCCTCTTCCTCGGCGCGGCCGCCCGGAAAGCTGACCTGGCCGCCGTGGCTGGACAGGTGCGCCGTGCGCTGGGTCAGCAGCACCGTCAGGCCGGACGGGCGCCTGACCAGCGGTATCAGCACGGCGGCGCGGCGCAGGTCCGGGAAGCGCTCGCGCAGGTCTTCGGGCAATTCCGGATCCCACGCCGGCGGATGCGCCAGGCGCGCGCGCAGCCAGGCCGCATCCAGGCGCTCGGCCGGCAACGCGGGCTCGCCGGCAATGGAATCGACCGGCAGGCGCTGGGGATCGACATGCAGTTTTGCCAAAGGGTTCTCCGAAAAAGAAAAAGGCATCCTGTCGGATGCCTTTTTCGAGCTACAGATGCGATTACTCGGCAGCAGCAGCAGCGGTCTTGCGGGTCGGCAGTTTTTCTTTGATACGTGCCGATTTGCCCGAACGCTCGCGCAGGTAGTACAGTTTCGCACGACGCACGTCACCGCGGCGCTTCACTTCGATCGAAGCGATCAGCGGCGAGTACAGCTGGAACGTACGCTCGA
>DAMAFT010000576.1:0-3476 GCA_031995805.1 Massilia sp. | reverse complement strand
CAAGTCCACCCCTGGCGGTCTCACCCATTGTCGAGGTGAGCCATGGGGAGGCAACAATGCAGGGGCAAGGATTCGACGACGTATTCGCCGCACTGGAAGCGTTGCCGCTGTGCACGCATGAACTTGCCCGCCTGCGCACCTGGCTGGCCTCCATCGCCGATCCGGGCGAGTGCATCGCCCTCATCGAACAGGCAGCGGGCAGGCCGCCATGTCCACGCTGCCGTCATCCCCATTTCCACCGCTGCGGCAGCGCCAGCGGCCTGCAACGCTATCGCTGCTGTCGCTGCGGACGCAGCTACAACGCGCTGACCGGCACACCGCTGGCGCGCCTGCGCCGCAAGGAAAAATGGCTCGCCTACCTGCAGTGCGTACTGGAGTCGCGCACCGTGCGCGACGCCGCTGCCACGACCGGCGTGCACCGCACCACGAGTTTTCGCTGGCGCCACCGCTTCATCCGGGGGGCCATGCATCAGCGGCCAGCAACCCTGTCGGCCATCGTCGAAGCAGACGAAACCTATCTGCTCGAGTCGCAGAAGGGATCGCGCACGCTGGACCGTCCGCCACGCAAGCGCGGCGGCGTTGCCAGGCGCCGCGGCATCAATCGCGAACACGACTGCGTGCTGGTGGCGCGCGACCGCGGCGGCCAGACGCTCGATTTCCATACCGGACGCGGACCGGTGACGGCCGCGCAACTGGCGCATTGCCTGGGGTTGGTCCTGGCGCCCGACGCGCTGCTGATCAGCGATGCGGCGCAGGCCTACAAGACCTTTGCCGCCCGAACCGGCATCACGCACGAAGCAGTCAACCTGCGGGCCGGCATCCGGGCACGCGGCGCGATCCACCTGCAGAACGTGAACGGCTGGCACAGCCGCTTCAAGAGCTGGCTGCTGCGTTTTCGTGGCGTGGCCAGCCGCTATCTGATTGCGTATTCGGGCTGGCAGCGAGTGCTTAACGACAAACGGCTGACGACACCGGCGCTGTTGCTGCGTGCTGCGGTCCAGTTCGGCAAGCAAACGGGCAGGTTGCTCAATTAAAGCGAACAGCGCCTTTTCTTTATTGTGCGTATGGCTTCCATTCAATCCTTGTAGACATGAAGGCGTGACACTCGCAACGGCAAAATGTTGCAATTCTCCAACGTCGACGCTAAATATTTTGCTTTCTGCACGATTATGTTCATGCCCCGTGCTTGTGCGCGCTGTCCATGCGGGCGGCCCAAACCAGGGCATCCTGCATGACTGTCGCCAATCCCATTCTTGGGTGGAATATGTGAAATTTTTTAAATATCTGGTATTTCTTTATTAATTTATCGACATGTTCATACAACTTACGTGAATCCCGCAAGAAATTGCCGTAGACGTCTATTCATGCCGAATGTTCTTGCACCAAATTGGAGCATTTGTTTCCACTATCGTCATGTAAATAAGGTGCTAGCCGGCAATTGACGACACCGAAATATGTATGTTTTATTAAATACATATTTGCCAAACAAGGAAATTCCTTGGGAGGCAAATAAGTCAATACGTCGCGATGGTCGTGTTGTTGTGACCGAGAACTGCAGTACGGGCCGCCAGAGTAGCGGCTTCGATAACAGAGATAGGGAATCACATGCTTAAGAAATCCGTTTTAACGCATGCACTGGCCTTGGCATTCGGGGGAGCTGCGCTGACCGTCGGCGTCATGTCGCCGGCGACGGCGCAGTCGAACGCCACCGGTACGGTGAGCGGCCGCGTGGAAGGCACGCCGGGCGCGAGCGTAGTGCTGACGAACACCGAGACCGGCCTGCGCCGTACCGGTTCGGTCGACTCGCTCGGCCGCTTCCAGGTCACGTCGCTGCCGCCAGGCCACTATCGCGTGGACCTGATTCAAAACGGCAATGCCGTGCGTTCGACCGAAGTCGACGTCCTGCTCGGCCAGGGTGTCGATGCATCGTTCCTGAACGTGCAGGCAGTGCAGGTGACCGGCCGCCGCAGCCGCATCGACCTGACCACGGCCGCCAACGGCGTCACCTTCACCGCCAAGGAACTGAGCAAGCTGCCGGTCCAGCAGAACCTGACCTCGATCGTGCTGCTGGCGCCGAACACCACCAAGGGTGACCCGGCCTTCGGCAACACCGCATCCTTCGGCGGCAGCGGCGTGTCCGAGAACGCGTTCTACCTGAACGGTTTCCCGATCACCAACCCGCTGAGCCAACTGGGCTCGATGGAACTGCCGTTCGGCGCGATCCAGCAGGCCAACGTGATGACCGGCGGCTTCGGCGCCGAGTTCGGCCGCTCGATCGGCGGCGTGATGGCCGTGACCTCGAAGAGCGGTACGAACACCTGGGAAGCGGGCGCGACCTACTCGATCGAGCCGAATTCGTGGCGTGCAAGCCGCCGCAACATCGTGTACGCCAACAACGGCGCCGAAACCGATGGCAAGGTCGACCTGCGCCGCGACAACCGCTCGACCAGCAACCGCCAGTACGGCGGCTACGTCGGCGGTCCGATCATCCAGGACAAGCTGTTCATGTTCATCTCTGCCGACCAGACCATCGGCACCGACAGCTACCTCGGTTCGGCCAGCTCGGCCGCCCCGTCGACGATCGCGGAAAGCGGCTGGAACTCGAACCGTACCTGGGAAAACCGCTGGCTCGGCAAGCTGGACTGGAACATCACCGACAACCATCGCCTTGAGTTCACCACCGTCGGCGACGACGTCCGCGGCCGCTACCAGAAATACGGCTACGTGCTGGACAGCACGACGGCCACCAACGGCCTCGTCAACCTGAACGGCCACCCGAACGGCACGCTGTATTCGTCGGCCGTGGCACGCAATATGGGGCCGACCGACGCGTACTACCCGCAGACGCCGGGTTCCAAGCTGAACACGCTGCGCTATAACGGCCAGCTCACCGACGACCTGACGGTCACCGCCCTGTACGGTGTCCTGAAGACCGAACGTGGCACCACCTACGAGCAGGCAGGCCAGAACACCGGCGGCGCCGTGCCGCCGTCGGTGTCGGTCATTAACTACACCGGCGGCAATGGCCGCTGACCGGCGATCAACCCGGACCTGTTCCGTACCCACAATATCTTCCCTGGCAACCGCGCAACGCCGGGCGAAGACCAGACCAAGGCGGCCCGCTTCGACGTCGAATACAAGCTCGGCGACCACAAGCTGCGTGCCGGTATCGACTCGGTCAAGATCGACGTCAGCGGCGCAGGCGTCGCCACCAGTGGCGGCCTGAGCTGGAGCTATCGCTGGGTGGGCGCCGGCAACGCCAACAAGTCGGTGCCGCTGTCCTTCAGCCGCCCGGCCGTCGTCGCCAACTACGGCGGCTCGGGCCTGGACGGTTACTACGTCCGTTCGAACATCTTCAGCTCGATCACCGACGCATCCGCGAAACAGACCGCCCAGTACATCGAAGACCAGTGGCAAGTTACCCCGAACCTGCAGTTGAACCTGGGCCTGCGTAACGATACCTACTCCAACTCGAA
>DAMAFT010000575.1:0-3479 GCA_031995805.1 Massilia sp. | reverse complement strand
CCTTGAAGGACCCGTCCGCATTCCGCCTGATCGGCCGCCCGCTGGCGCGCCTGGACACGCCGTCCAAGGTCGACGGCAGCGCGCGCTTCGGCATCGATGCGCGGCCGGCCGGGATGCTGTACGCGGCGCTGCGCATGGCGCCGGAGCTGGGCGCGACGGTGGCCGGCTACGATGCCGCCGCCGTGCTGGGGTTGCCGGGCGTCGTCAAGGTGGTCGATTGCCCGGCCGCGCCGCCGGCCGGCGCCGGCGTGGCCGTGATCGCCCGCAGCTGGTGGCAGGCCAGGCAGGCCGCGGCGGCGTTGCCGGTGCGCTGGCAGGCGGGACCGCATGCCGGGCTGTCCAGCGCGGCGCTGTTCGCGCAACTGGCGCGGGCGCTCGACGACGAGGCCGGCCACGTGTATTTCGAGACCGGCGCGCCGCACGGTGGCGCGGGCGCGCGCACGGTGCGCGCCGAGTACCGCGTGCCGCTGCTCGCGCACGCGGCCATGGAACCCGTCAACTGCACGGCCCAGGTCGGGGGCGGCAAGGTGCGCCTGTGGGCGTCGACGCAGGTGACCAGCGTGGCGGCCGAGGTCGCGGCCAGGGTGGCCGGTGTGGCGCGTGCCGACGTGAGCGTCGAGACCATGCTGCTGGGCGGCGGCTTCGGGCGGCGCCTGGAAACCGACATGGTGGCGCAGGCGGTGGCCATCGCCATGCAGGCCGACGGCCGGCCGGTGCAGCTGGTGTGGACGCGCGAGGACGACACGGCGCACGACGCCTACCGCCCGATGGCGCTGGCGCGCTACGCCGCCACGCTGGACGCCGACGGCCGCGTGCTGGACTGGGACGCCAGGTCGGCCGGCGCCGCCATCGCCCACCAGTATTTCCCGCGCAACCTGGGCCTGCCCGGCGCCGGCCCGGACAAGACGACGGCCGAAGGCGCCTACGACATGCAGTACGCGATCCCGCGCCGGCGCATCGCCCACGTGGCCGTGGACAGCCCGGTGCCGGTCGGCTACTGGCGCTCGGTCGGGCATTCCTATAATGCCTTCTTCAAGGAGAGCTTCGTCGACGAGATCGCCCACGCGGCCGGACGCGACCCGGTGGTGCTGCGGCGCGCGCTGCTGGCGCCGTATCCGCGCCACCTGGCCGTGCTGGAGGCGGCGCTGCGCCGGGCCGGCAGCGCGCCGGCGGGCCGCGCGCACGGCGTGGCGCTGCACCAGTCCTTCGGCACCGTCGTCGCGATGGTGGCCGAGGTGGCGGTGGAAGGTTCGACGATTCGCGTGCACCGGGTGGTGTGCGCGGTCGACTGCGGCCTCGTGGTCAATCCGAACATCGCGGCGCAACAGGTCGAGTCGGGCGTCGTGTTCGGCCTGTCGGCGGCGCTGGCAGGAGAAATCACCATCGCCGGCGGCCGCATGCAACAGGCGAACTTCGGCGACTACCCGGTGCTGCGCATGAACGAGGCGCCGCTGGTCGAGACGGTGTTCCTGCCGAGCGCCGCCCCGCCCGAGGGCATGGGCGAGCCGGCCGTGCCGCCGGTGGCGCCGGCGGTGGCGAATGCGGTGTTCAGGTTGACGGGGCACAGGCTGCGCAGCCTGCCGTTGCGGCTGGCGTAGGGCGGACGGATTCGGTCACCGCGCACATCGCCAGGGTGCGCACGGGTATTGTCCGCGGTGCGGCGGCAAGCCGGGCGCCGACCCCTAGGCGTCCGCCAGCAAGCGGCGCAGATCGCATTCCCGCTGCCACGCGCGCCGCTCCGGCGTCGACGCCGCCTGGCGCGCCAGTTCGGCGTCGTCCAGCGCCGCCTGCGCCTGCACCAGCCGGTCCGCCACGTTCGGATCCGGGAGCATGGTGCCGAAGAACGCCACGTTGGCGCCGCGCTGCAGCAGCAGGGTGGGGAAGTTCTCGACGTCGAGGTCGCCGACCACGTCGGCCTCGTCCTCGATGTCGATCCAGGCGAAGGTCTTGTCGGGGTGGCGCTCGGCCAGGGCGTCGAAGGCGGCGCGGTAGGACGAACAGGTGCCGCACCAGGCGGCGCACAGGCAGGCGACGATCCAGCCGCCGCCGTCGAGGGCGGCGGCGAGCTGGTCGCGGGTATCGGGCTCGAGGATCAGGCTGGGCATGGGCGGGATTTTACAACGGCCGCGCCGATCCGGCACCGGCCGGCGCTTTTTGCCGACGCCGCCGGCGGGTTAAAATACGCCATGCCTATCATCCTTGCCATCGAAACCTCGTCCGAACTGGCGTCCTGCGCCTTGTTGAACAGCGCTGCCGCTCCTGACGCCGTCCCGGCCGCCCGCGCAACGTCCGGCGTGCGCACCCATTCCCAATCCGTGCTGCCCATGGTGCAGGAACTGCTGCGCGACGCCGGCCTGGCGCTGGCCGACTGCGACGCGATCGCCTTCGGCGCCGGTCCCGGCTCCTTCACCGGCGTGCGCACGGCCTGCGGCGTGGCCCAGGGCCTGGCCTTCGGCGCGCGCCTGCCGGTGCTGCCGCTGGTCACGCTGGAAGCGATGGCCGAGGCCTGCCGCGCGCGCACCGGCGCCGCCGAGGTGCTGGCCGTGCTCGATGCGCGCATGGGCGAAGTCTACTGGGCCCAGTACCGCTGGACCGGCGCCGGCGCCTGGGAAGCCGTGTGCGAGCCGGCCCTGTCGGCGCCCGACGCCGTGGTGCCGCTGCCCGCCGCCGGCGCCGCCGGCCTGGCCGCCTGCGGCAATGGCTTCGCGGCCTATCCCGACGCCTTCGCCGGCAAGCCGTTCGCCGCCGGGGCCCACGCCGACATCCTGCCGCATGCGCGCGAACTGGCCGTGCTGGGCGCGCGCGCGCTGGCGGACGGCCGCGCCGTGCCGGCCGACGCGGCCCAGCCGCTGTACCTGCGCAACAAGGTCGCCTACACGGCGGCCGAGCGCCAGGCCATGAACGCCGCCGGCGCCGCGAAGGCATCCCAGCCATGAGCGCGGCCGCGTCCCTGGCGCTGCGCCGCATGGTCGCCGCCGACGTCGACGAGGTCCACGCCCTCGAATGCGGCGTGTTCCCGCATCCGTGGAGCCGCGCCAACTTCGTCGACTCGCTCGCCAGCGGCTACGACGCCTGGGTGCTGCGCGCGGATGCCGGCGAGGGTGCGCCGGCCGGCTCGCTTGCCGGCTCGCTTGCCGGTTCGCTTGCCGGTTATTTCCTGCTGATGTACGCGGTCGACGAGGCGCACCTGCTGGACGTCGCCGTGGCCGCGGAGCTGCACGGCACCGGGCTCGGGCGCTTCCTGCTCGACCGCATCGTGGCGCGCGCGCGCGAACAGGGCATGGCCTCGATCCTGCTCGAGGTGCGCCCGTCCAACGAGCG
The DNA here is from genome assembly GCA_031995805.1 of Massilia sp. GTDB lineage: Bacteria > Pseudomonadota > Gammaproteobacteria > Burkholderiales > Burkholderiaceae_D > Telluria. Next base: position 158 of record DAMAFT010000575.1, on the reverse strand, counting down.
CGCGCTGCACGTCTACCGGCGCTACGGCTATGCCGAGATCGGCCGGCGCAAGGGCTACTATCCCGCGCACGAAGGCCGGCGCGAGGATGCGATCGTGATGAGGTTCGCACTATGAACGGGTTCAGCGCACGCGACGTCGTCTTCCTGGACGAGATGGG
>DAMAFT010000574.1:0-3483 GCA_031995805.1 Massilia sp. | reverse complement strand
ATCAGGCGGTCGGCGGCACGTAGCCCATCGCCTGGTCGGCGCCTTCGCCGAAGAAGTGGCGTTCCATCTGGGTGGCCAGGTACTTGCGCGCGCGCGCGTCGGCCATGTTCAGGCGGTTTTCGTTGATCAGCATGGTCTGGTGCTTGAGCCAGCCGTCCCAGGCTTCCTTCGACACGCTTTCGTAGATGCGCTTGCCCAGTTCGCCCGGGTACGGCGGGAAGGCCAGGCCTTCGGCTTCCTTGTTCAGTTTGATGCAGTGGACGGTGCGGGCCATGTGCTTGCTCCTGGTTGGATTTCTGAAACCGTGATTATAAGATGCCCCGTCGTCCCCGCGCAGGCGGGCCCCAATTTTGCATGACGGGAACCCGCAGGAAATTGGATCCCTGCCTGCGCAGGGACGACGTTCCAGCGCAGGCGATATCGTCAGAGCTGCTTGATCAGCACCTGCGACCTTCTTTGCCAGTTGTACATGTGCGCCCGGTCCTTCGGCAGGTCCTCGACGCTCGCCGGCACGAAGCCGCGTTTCTTGAACCAGTGCGAGGTGCGCGTGGTCAGCACGAACAGCTTGGTCATGCCGGCGGCGCGCGCGCGGTTTTCCATGTGGCGCAGGATGCGCTCGCCGTCGCCCTGGGTCTGGGCGTCCGGGCTGACGGTCAGGCATGCCATTTCCGCCATCTTGTCTTCCGGGAACGGGTACAGGGCGGCGCAGCCGAAGATGATGCCGTCGTGGTCGATCACGGAGAATTGCTCGATCTCGCGCTCGATCAGCTCGCGCGGGCGCTTGACGAGGGTGCCGTCGGCTTCCAGCGGTTCGATGAGCTTGATAATTCCGCCGACGTCCTCAATTGTGGCAGGACGCAGGCTTTCCAGGTTCTCGTGCGTGATCATGGTGCCCACGCCGTCGTGGGTGAACAGTTCGAGCAGGGCCGAGCCGTCCGTGGCGTAGGGAATCACGTGGGCGCGGTCGACGCCGCTGTTGCAGGCCTTGATCGAGTGCTGCAGGTAGAATGCCGCGTCGGACGGCAGGAAGCCCGCCTGCAGCACGGCCTCCGCCAGGTGCGAGGACAGTTCGCGGATGTCGGCGCCGCCGGCGTCGCGCATCAGCGGGGTCTCGGTGATGAAGATGAGCTTTTCGGCGTGCAGGGCGATCGCGGCGGATACCGCCACGTCTTCCATGGTCAGGTTGAACAGTTCGCCGGTCGGCGAGAAGCCCAGCGGCGACAGCAGCACGACGTTGTCCTCGGTGGCGAGGATGGTCTGGATCTTGTCGGCCGCGACCTTGCGGGTGACGCCGGTCAGTTCGTGGTCGACGCCGTCGATCACGCCGAGCGGGCGCGCCGTGACGAAGTTGCCGGAGACGACGCTGATGTGGGCGTTCGACATCGGGGTGTTGGGCAAACCCTGGCTGAATGCGGCCTCGATGTCCAGGCGCAGTTCGCCGGCCGCTTCCTTCGCGCATTCCATCGCCGCCGTGTCGGTGATGCGCACGCCGTTGTGGAAGCGGCCTTCGACGTTGCGCAGCGCCAGCTGGTCGGCGACCTGCGGCCGCGAGCCGTGCACCAGCACGACGCGGATGCCCAGGCCGACCAGCAGGGACAGGTCCTGGGCCAGGACCGGCAGGGCGCCGGCGGCCACCAGCTCGCCGGGGAAGGCGACCACGAACGTCTTGCCGCCGAACGCATGAATATACGGCGCGACGGAGCGCAGCCACTGGACGAATTGGGTAGGATTTTCCATTTGCCGCATTATAATTGGCTGCGCGATTTGCGCACCAAATACCTTGTAAAAATCAATGTCTGAACAGAGTAACAAGCCTGCGCCGAACCCGGCGCGCGCCGCTTCCCCCGAACGTCAACCGACCCAGCCGCGCGCAGGCCGCGACGGCGCGCGTCCGCGCAGCCGCGAAGGCGCGCCGCAGGGCCGCGGCGCGCTCGCCGACGCGCTGGCGCAGGCGCGCACGCAGGCGCCGGCGCAAGTGTCCGACGGCGCGCCAGCCGGCGCCCGCCCGCGGGACGGCAAGCCGCGCGACGGCGAGCGCCGTCCGCAGGACCGCGCCGCGCGCGACGAGGCGAGGAAGGAGGCCGAGCGCCGTGCATCCATCCGCAACCCGCTCCCGCCGATCACGTTCCCGGAAGACTTGCCAGTGTCGGGCCGGCGCGCGGAGATCGCCAAGGCGCTGACGGCGCACCAGGTGATCATCGTGTCCGGCGAGACCGGTTCGGGCAAGACCACGCAGTTGCCGAAGATCTGCCTGGAACTGGGGCGCGGCGAAAAGGGCATGATCGGCCACACGCAGCCGCGCCGCATCGCGGCGTCGTCGACGGCCAAGCGCATCGCCCACGAACTGGGTTCGCCGCTGGGCGAGCACGTCGGCTTCAAGGTGCGCTTCAACGACACGCTGTCGTCCGGCGCCTGGGTCAAGCTGATGACCGACGGTATCCTGCTGGCCGAGACCCAGACCGATCCGCTGCTCCGCGCCTACGACACCATCATCATCGACGAGGCCCACGAACGCAGCCTGAACATCGACTTCCTGCTGGGCTACCTGAAGCAGATCCTGCCGCGCCGTCCCGACCTGAAGGTGATCATCACCTCGGCGACGATCGACGCCGACCGCTTCGCGCGCCATTTCGGCACGCCGGACAAGCCGGTGCCCGTCATCGAAGTCTCGGGCCGCCTGTACAAGGTCGAGGTGCGCTACCGCCCGGTCGAGCGCGACGCCGATTCCGCGCCGGCCGGCGCGCTTGACTCGGGCAAGCCGGTGTCGAAGGCGCAGGCCGCACGCGACAAGCGCGACCTGATGGATGCGGTGGTCGACGGCGTCGACGAACTGTGCCGGCTGGGGCAGGGCGACGTGCTGGTGTTCCTGCCGGGCGAGCGCGAGATCCGCGACTGCGCCGAGGCGCTGAGGAAGCACCATCCGCCGCACGTCGACATCCTGCCGCTGTTCGCGCGCCTGTCGGTCGAGGAGCAGGACCGCGTGTTCAAGACGACCAACGCGCGCCGCATCGTGCTGGCCACCAACGTGGCCGAGACCTCGCTGACGGTGCCGGGCATCCGCTACGTGGTCGACTCCGGCCTGGCGCGGGTAAAGCGCTACAGCTACCGCAACAAGGTCGAGCAGCTGCAGGTCGAGCCGATCGCGCAGTCGGCCGCCAACCAGCGCGCCGGCCGCTGCGGCCGCGTGGCCGACGGCGTCTGCATCCGCCTGTACGAGGAAGACGATTTCCTGCAGCGCCCGAAGTTCACGGAACCGGAAATCCTGCGCTCCTCGCTGGCCGCCGTCATCCTGCGCATGAAGTCGCTGCACCTGACGGACGTCGAGACCTTCCCCTTCGTCGAGTCGCCGCAGGGCCGCGCGATCGCCGACGGTTATCAACTCCTGCAGGAACTGGGCGCGGTCGACGACGCCAACGCCCTCACGCCGATGGGCCGCAAGCTGGCCAAGCTGCCGCTCGACCCGCGCGTGGGCCGCATGATCCT
>DAMAFT010000573.1:0-3487 GCA_031995805.1 Massilia sp. | reverse complement strand
GGACGGCTTGACCAGCGTGACCGAGACCGGCGCCTTGTCCTCGTCGGTCAGCACGACGTATTCGCCGTCCTTGTACTCGTAGCCCTTGACGATGTCGTCCCAGGCCACTTCCTTGCCGGTGTTCTTGTTGTAGCGCTTGAACCCGATCGGCGAGAAGTCGCGCCGGTCGAGCATCGACAGGTCGAGCGCATGGTCGCTCGTCGCCGGGTACATCTCGACCGGGATGTGGACCAGCCCGAAACTGATCGCTCCCTTCCACAAGCTCCTCGCCATGGCGCGCTCCTGTTCTCGCTGATTATTCGCCGACCACGCCGGTGATCGGCAGCACGACGCCCGTCACGTAGCCGGAGCAGACGTTGGAGGCCAGGTAGACGTAGGCCGGCGACAGCTCTTCCGGCTGGGCCGGGCGGCCGTAGGTCGTGCCCTGGCCGAACTTGGCGATCTTGTCGGGGCTCTGGTCGGCCGGGTTCAGCGGCGTCCACACCGGGCCCGGGGCGACGGCGTTCACGCGGATGCCCTTGTCCAGCAGGTTGGCGGCCAGCGACATCGTGAACGCGTGGATGGCGCCCTTGGTGGTCGAATAGTCGAGCAGCTTGCTGGAACCCTTCAGGCCCGTCACCGACCCGGTATTGACGATGGCGGCGCCGCGCTTCAGGTAGGGCAGGCAGGCCTTCGCCATGTGGAAGTAGCCGTAGACATTCGTGCGCATGGTCTCGTCGAAGCGGTCCTCGTCCAGGTCGAGCAGCGATTCGGCGTGCTCCTGGAAGGCGGCGTTATTCACCAGCACGTCCAGGCGCCCCCATTTGGCGACGACCTGGTCGACGGCCTGCTGGCAGAATGCCATGTCCTTGACGTCGCCGGCGATGGTCACGCACTGCTGGCCTTCGGCCTCGATGCAGCGCTGGGTCTCGGCGGCATCCTCGTGTTCGTTGAGGTAGAGGATGGCGACGTCGGCGCCCTCGCGCGCGAACAGCACGGCGACCGCGCGGCCGATGCCGGAATCGCCGCCGGTGACGATGGCGACCTGGCCGGCCAGCTTGCCGCTGCCCTTGTAGCCCTCGGCCATGAACTTCGGCTTGAGTTCCAGCAGGGCCTCGAGGCCCGGCTTGGCGAGGTGCTGGGCCGGGAAGTCGCCGGCCGGCTGGTTGACGCCGGTCTGGGCCGCCTTCGACGCGTCGCCGCCGCTGCCGCCGTTACCCGCGTCGCCCTTCTGCATGCTGGCGTCGCGCTGGTCCTGGCGGTTCTGGATCGCCTTCTGCTTGTTCGCCACATCGTCCTGGTTTGCCATGTTTCCCTCCGTATGCATGATCCCGCCAGTATTCCCCGCGCATGGACGGCGTGACGGTGCGCTTCCACACACAGGCGTGCATTCGCTGGCCGCTCCAGGTGCTTTATGGCAAACTCACGCGCACCGCATTCCAGGAGCCGTCGATGTCGCAGCACCCCGAGCAGTCCGCCCGCCGGACCGGTATCTACCTCAGCCCGCTGGCGCAGCGGCGCGCCGAATTCGCGGGCGCCTGCGGGGCGGCCTTCGCCTCGCTGCAACTGGCCGACAGTGTCGATGCGGCGGCCGGCCTGCTGGCCCAGGGCCAGCCGGACCTGCTGGTGCTCGACCTGGAGCGCTTCGAGCCGAGCATCGACCTGGGCCCGCTGGGCGCCCTGGTGGCCGCGCGCGCCGGCGCGCCGACGCTGCTGCTGTGTCCTTTCGGCGGCGCGGGCTGGTTGACGGCGCTGATGGCCTGCGGTCCGGCCGGCTATGCGATGACGCCGCTGGCGCCCGAGGAACTGCGCGCCACCATCGTGCGGCGCCTCGACGATCCTGGGTGTTGCGCGCCCGCCAGCGATGCCGACGGCCTGCGCGGCCTGCTGGCCTTGCGCGCGGGCGCCCAGGCGGCGCTGGCCCGCGCCGAGGACACCGCGCGCCTGGTCGAGGAGCTGTGCCAGGCCCTGTGCGCCTGGCCCGGCGTGCTGCACGCGGCCGTGCTGCGCCGCCAGCCGGACGGCGACCTGCAGGTCGAGGCCCAGCAGGGACCGCGCGGCCTGCTGCTCGGCACCCTGCTGCAGCGCACCGACCGCCTGCTGCAGGCGCCGCTGCGGCACGCCTTCCCGGGCCTGCTGGCGGCGGCCAGCGGCGCCACCGTCCTGCTCGACCCGCCGGAGCAGGCGGGCGAACCGGCGCTGGCCGCCGGGCTGCGCGGGCACGGCGTCGAGATGGCGCTCGGCCTGCCGATCCCGGCCGACGGGCCCGGTCCGGCGCGCGGCGCGCTGTCGCTGCTGTTCGACGCGCGCCGCGAATTCTCGCGCGACGAACTCGACACCCTGGTCGACGTCGCCGCGCTGGCGGCGCTGGGCCTGCGCATGACCGAGACCGCCCAGGAAAACGAGGCGTTGCTGGCGCGCCTGACCATCATCTCGAGCACCGACGCGCTGACCGGCGTGGCCAACCGCCGCCACGGCGAGGAATTGCTGGAAAAGGAAATCCGCCGCGCGCGCCGCTACCGCGTGCCGCTGGCGCTGCTGTCCTTCGACATCGACCGCTTCAAGGCCGTCAACGACACCTACGGTTATCCGGTCGGCGACGTCGCCCTGCGCATCGTCGCCGAATGTGCGCGCGCCGTACTGCGCACGACCGACATGCTGGTGCGCTCGGGCGGCGAGGAATTCCAGATCATCGCCCCGCACACCAGCGCCATCGACGGCCTGCGCATGGCCGAGAAGGTGCGCCAGGCGATCGAGCTGGCCGAGATCCCGGGCTGCGACCACGTCACCGTCAGCATCGGCGTGGCGCAGCTGGGCGAGCAGGAGAGCGCCGATTCGCTGACCCAGCGCGTCGATGCCGCCGTCGCGCGCGCCAAGCGGGCAGGGCGCAACTGCGTCGAACTGGCGATGCAATAAGGACCGGCATGCTCGAGTGGCTCAGGACGTACCGGAAAGACTACCTGGCCGGCGACGTCGGCGCCGGCGTGGTGGTCGCCATGATGATGATCCCGCAGGGCATGGCGTATGCGCTGGTGGCGGGCCTGCCGCCGGTGACGGGGCTGTACGCGAGCATCCTGCCGCCGCTGCTGTACGCGCTGCTGGGCACCAGTTCGACGCAATCGGTGGGGCCGATGGCCATCATCTCGCTGATGACGGCGTCGGCGCTGGCGCCGCTGGCCGCGCCGGGCAGCGGGTTGTACGCCGTGCTGGCCGGCCAGCTCGCCCTGCTGGCGGGACTGGTGCTGCTGGCCTGCGGCCTGCTGCGCGTGGGCTTCCTGGCGAACTTCTTCTCGCGTCCCGTGATGAACGGTTTTACCCTCGGCTCGTCGCTGACGATCGCGCTGGGCCAGCTCGAGACGCTGCTGGGCGCCGCCCCGCCGCGCTGGCACGGCCCGAGCGCCGCGCTGGGCCTGGGCGCAGTCGCCTTCCTGCTGCTGGCGCGACGCTGGCTGGCGCCGCTGCTGCGCCGCGCCGGCCTGGCGCCGGCCGCGGCCGACGTCGGCGCGCG
>DAMAFT010000572.1:0-3491 GCA_031995805.1 Massilia sp. | reverse complement strand
TCGGCACCGTCGGCGGCGCGGCAGTGGGGGGCGTGATCGGCAACCAGGTCAAGACCACCAACTAAGGCGTTACCCGACCGTCGCCCCCGCGCAGGCTTGCCTGCGCGGGGGCGACGCTTTTGGATTCCGGGTTTCTGCTCTTGCCTCAGGCGTACAGCGGCGCCACCGCACCGGCGCCGGCCTCGCGCACGATCTCGTAGCAGGTGCAGGAAGCCGCCGCCAGGCCGGCAGGGTCGAGGATCTCGATGTTCCCGCGGCTGTAGATGATGAGCCCCTGCTGCTGCAGGGCGCTGGCGGCCTTGGTGACGCCCACGCGGCGCACGCCCAGTGCGTGCGCGAGGAATTCGTGGGTGAGGTGGAACTTGTCGGATTGCAGGCGGTCGCGCGTGACGAGCAGCGAGCGCGCCAGGCGCGCCTCGAGCACGTGGTAGCGGCTGCACACGGCGATCTGGATCGCCTGGGCCAGCAGCGTGTCGGTATAGCGGTACAGCACGCGCTGTAGCACCGGACTGTGCGCGAACGCGGCGCGCAGGCGCCCGACCTCGACCCGGCTGGCGCTGCCGGCACGCTGCACGACCGCGCGCACCTGGGTGGTGTCGTGGCCGAGCGCGACGGTGGCGCCCAGCATGCCTTCGCGGCCGACCTGGCCGACCTCGAGCGTCATGCGCCCTTCCGCCACCCCCATCAGCGAAATCAGGCAATCGTTCGGAAACAGCACGTGCCGGATCGGGTCGCCCGGCTCGCATAGCACGTCGCCGGTTTCCACCTGCACCTGGTCGAGCGCCGGCAGCAGGCGCGCCATTTCCTCGGACGGAAGCGCCGCCAGCAGCAGGTTGGCGTTGTACTCGACGGCCTGCGGTGCGGCGGCAAAATTCATCGGACCCTCGCGGTTGGACTTCATGTTCGGCTCTGGGCATAAAAGGCGGCGCAACCCTCGCGGCGCGCCGCTTACATTTGCAAACAACTTAAGTCCAGCGTAATGGCCGGGCCGGGGGAAGTATGTACGGTGACGCACGGAACCTGGTGTTGTTGCTGGGGACAATGCCGAGACCGCATCCGCGCCATCGATGACACAAAGGACAACACCATGGACACGCACCAGACACCACCCGCCCGGGCCAGGCAACACCCGCTCTTGATCGCCGCCGCGCTCGCGGTCATCCTGTTCTGCGCCGTCGGCACCGCCGCCATCATGGGCTGGCTGCCGGCGACGTCGGGCAGCAGCCGCGACCGCCTGAGCGACGCCGACCGCGCCGCGCTGGCGGCCAACCTGCAGCAGCCGGGACAGCCGGCCTACGTGCCGCCGGCCACGGCACCGGTTCCTGCCCCGGCCTACCCTGCCCCGGCGGCCGCCCAGGCCTATGCCGCGCCGGGCGCCTACGGCAGCTCCGGTGCGCTGGGCACGAGCGGCGCCAGCTACGCCGATCCGGCGCCGGCGGTGCCGTCGACGCCGTCGCAGTATGCACCCGCGCCAGCGGCAGCGCCCGCCGCCAGCCATCCGAAGGCGACCAGCACGGCCGCGGCCGACAACGGCGAGCGCTGGTGCGGCACCTGCGGCAACGTCGAATCGGTGCGCACCATCACCCGGCGCGCCCAGGGCAGCGGCGTCGGCGCGGCCGGCGGCGCCATCCTCGGCGGCCTGCTGGGCAACCAGGTCGGCGGCGGCCATGGACGCCAGCTGGCGACGGTGGCCGGCGCCGTCGGCGGCGCCGTGGTCGGCAACCAGGTCGAGGGCAATATGAAGGCCACGACCAGCTACGAGATCCGCGTGCGCCTGGACGACGGCACGTTGCGCACCTTCCACCAGCACAGCGCGCCGCGCTGGCGCAACGGCGACCGCGTGCGCATCGTCAAGGGCGCGCTGCGCGCCGCCTGATCACCCGTTACGCATGCCGGCGATGCATGCCGGATGAAAACCACCGGGGCCATGCGCCCCGGTTTTGTTTTCCTTTTCGCAATGTGCGCCAGCGCACGGAGCGGTTGCTTGATGCGCACGAGAATCTTTTTACGCCGAGGGAAATGGCGGAACACTACCCTGATCGAAAGGACGTCGCATGAACAGCCTTGCTTGGATCGGCATCATCTTCTGGGGCATCCTCCTGACCGGCTTCGGCCTGGCCAGCGCCGCACCGGCGCAGCAGGCCGCGACGGCGGCAGCGGAGATGGCGGCGCACGACGTGATCTTCCTAATCACGGGCGGCCTGCTGACCTGCCTGATCGGCGTCACCGGCCTGATGGGCTTCATGGGCTGGATCCCGGGACTGCGCAAGGAACGGGAGAGCGCGATTTGACGATTAATGTACGTCATCGAACGGAGCGTAGTGAGCAATTCTTCGATACTGGATTCACGGCAAACGGATCGCCGTGACACACAAAAGGGGAACTCATCATGCTCTACACCATTGCTGTCGTACTCATCATTCTTTGGCTGCTCGGCCTGGTGACCTCGTACACCATCGGCGGCTTCATCCACATCCTGCTGGTCGTCGCCGTCATCATGATCCTGGTGCGCCTGATCAGTGGCCGAGGCATATAGCAAGATCGTCACACCCTGCAGTAACCACCGATCCGTTTCGCGGTCGTGCCCAGCTGGTACCATGGGCGCGACCGCGAAACGGATATTTTTTTTGAAGGAGACCACCATGAAACTGACCCTGATCCGATCGACGCTGTGCGTCACCGTGCTGGCCGTGGCCGCCAGCGGCTGCGCCGACATGAATGCGACCCAGCGCGGCACCGCCACCGGCGCCGGCGTGGGCGCCGGCCTGGGCGCCCTGATCGGCGCGACGACCAGCGGCGGCGGCGGCGGGCGCACCGCGCGCGGCGCCGTGCTCGGCGCGGCCGCCGGCGCGGTGGTCGGCAATATCTGGTCGAACCGCATGGAGAAGCAGCGCCAGCAGATGGAGCAGGCAACGCGCGGCACCGGCGTGCAAGTCTCGCAGACGGCGGACAACCGCCTGAAGCTGGAGATCCCGAGCGACATCTCGTTCGACACCAACCGCTCGGACATCAAGCCGAACTTCCGCCCGATCCTGGACCGCTTCGCCGGCACGCTGCAGGACAACCCCGCCACCTACGTCACCATCATCGGCCACACCGACAGCACCGGCGGCGACGCCATCAACCAGCCGCTGTCGCTCGACCGCGCCGCCCACGCGCGCGACTACCTGGCCTCGCGCGGCGTGGCCCCGAACCGCATCACCGTCGAAGGCCGCGCCGCGCGCGAGCCGATCGCCTCGAACGACGACCCGTCCGGCCGCGCCCGCAACCGCCGCGTCGAAATCTACGTGAGCGAACCGGCCCCGCAAGGCTGACATCCCTCAAACCGGGGTCAGAGCCGGGGTCAGAGCCCGGTTTTTGGCAATTGCCCGGCAGCTAAATCAGTCAGCCGTCGACGGCCGGCAACGGACGATGTCCCGTTGCCGGCCGTTTTGTTTTCTCAAATCCCTTTCCCAAATTCGGGCTCTGACCCTGGCTCTGACCCCGGTTTG
>DAMAFT010000571.1:0-3501 GCA_031995805.1 Massilia sp. | reverse complement strand
CAGTCGACCGGCATGTATTCGGCCCAGGCCTGGTTGGCGTGGCGGCGGCGTGCCGTCTGCTGCAGGTTGGCGTTGGTATAGGTCTGGTGGTCGCGCCAGCAGTCGTCCGAGAACTCGTGGTCGTCCCAGATCACCACCATCGGGAACTTGCGGTGCAGTTCCTGCAGGCGGGCGTCGCCGCGGTAGGTGCGGTACAGGGTGCGGTAGTCGTCGACCGTGTCGGCATAGACGGCGGCGCCGAGCGCCACGCCGTGCGGCAGCGCGATCCTGCCGTGCGCCGGCTCGGCGGCGCCGGTCTGGAACGCGGCGCCCACCGTCTCGTAGATGTAGTCGCCCAGGTGCACGATGAAGTCGACGTCCTCGGCCGCCATCAGTTCCATCGCGGCCCAGTGGTTGATGCTCCAGTCCTGGCAGGTCATCCAGGCGAAGCGCAGCTGGGCGGGGCTGGAGGCGGCGGCCGGCGCCGTCTTCGTCCGGCCGATCGCGCTGATGTCGGCGTCGGCCACGAAGCGGTAGTAATAAAGGGTGCCCGGCGCCAGCTTCGTCACCTTGGCGCGCACCGTGTTGTCGTAGGTCGCGGTCGCGGTCAGCTCGACCTGCGCGACGATGTTGGCGAACGTGTCCTCGGTCGCCACGTCCAGGCGCAGGTTGGCGTTGCCGCTGCCGCTCCTGGGCACGCAGCGGGTCCAGAACACCACGCTGGTGTCCTTCGGGTCGCCGCTGGCCACGCCCAGCGGGAAGGCATAGCTGCCCGGCGCCGCGCCGCCCGCGTCGTCGCCGCAGGCGGCCAGCGCGGCGCCGGCGCTGGCGACCGTGAAATACGCTGCGCTCCTGAGAAAACCACGTCGATCCATATTGCCCCCGCGTTGCATGAACACGGCGAGTCTAGCGGCGCAATATTGCCCGGCCATGACATCGCAGCAACAGTTTTCTTGCGTTCGTGACGGCACGACGCTGCGATGGTCTTGGCGTTGTCAAAATCATCGATTCAATGGTTTCTAATGGCAATAAAGATCGTTGGTGAACGATTTATGAACGAAACAGGTACGACGCGTTGGCGATATCGGCATTTTTGCAACGTATTCATCGATAATTTCAATAAAAAAATGTTGAAATGGGAAAATGCTGCTACTCTGTAGGAAACATCCTACTCGCCAGCCATGCATACGCGTTCCGCCTACCTCCGTCGCAACAGGAAAACCCAGCGCCTGAAGAAGCGGCTGGCCGTCGCGCTCGTGCTCGGCGTCGGCGCCGGCGTGGCGCTCCTCACCCTGGCGCGTGCGCCGGGGCCGCGGGAGGCGGCGACGTTCGATGCCGTGCCGGTAGCGGCGGCGCAGGCCGCGCAGGATTCTGCCGGGCAGGATGGGCAGGAAGCGGCGGCCCGGCCGGCGCGGCGCGTCTACCCGTATTCGGTCGTGCCGGGCGGCGTGGCCGGCGGCGGCGACGTCAAGCGCATGATCCGCAGCGACAAGGTCGTCGCCGAACACTACGCCGGCTTCGACGCCGGCAAGGCCGCCGTGGTGACGGTCGCCAGGCCGCGCGCCGTGTACGTGTCCTACCGCAAGGGCGACAAGGTGTTCTGGACCGCGGGCCGCCACACGCTGGCCGCGGGCGAGACGCTGCTGTCGGACGGCGACAGCGAGATCCGCACGCGCTGCGGCAACCGCGTCTCGGACGTGGCGCGCCAGCCGGTCGAGGCCCACGGCCCCAGCGAGCGCGAACTGGACACGGCCAGCGAGGCCGGCCAGGATCCGGCGCTGCAGAACGTGTCGTACGCGCCGGGGCTCGGCCAGGGCGGTCAGCCGTTCCAGCTCGGTAATTACGGGGATGCGATCGGCAGCGGCACGGCTGCCGGCGGCGCGGCGATGCACGCCGGGCCGGGGCAGGCCGCGTCGCCGGATCCGTACGCGCTGTCGGCCCTGGCCGACGCCAATCGCCTGCTGGCGGCCCATGGCGCCTCGGGCAGCGGCGGCGCGACCGGGTCGGTTACGCCCGTCGCCGCGCCGTCGCCTTCGCCTTCCCCGTCCGTCCAGGCGCCGATCCTGGACGGCGTGACGATCAGCAGCCCGGTCGCAGCGGGCGGCGCCGCGCCGGATGGCGCCGGCGACACCGGTACGGGCGGCACGGGAGGCACGGGTGGCACGGGTGGCAGCGGCACGGGTGGCAGCGGCGGCGCGGATACCCCGGCCGCCGGCGGCCAGCTCCCGGCGCCGGTGGTCACCGCGCCTGTCGCGCAGCCGGGCGCCGGTACGGGCAGCGGCACGGACGCGACGCCGTCGATCCCGGAAGTGCTGCTGCCGACGCAGCCGGTGGGCACGCCCGCCAAGCCGGAGGCCGGGGGCGGCAAGACCGATGCCGAAGTGCCGGAGCCGGGTACCCTGTGGCTGGGCGGCGTGGCGTTCGCGGCGCTGCTGGTGTCGCGCCGGCGGGGACGCCGCAAGGCGTGACGGGCGCGTTGCGCCACCCGTGACGGCGGTGGCAGGCAGATGCGGGCGCACCATGCGTTCGCGCCATGCCGGCATGGATTCCCGCCTGCGCGGGAATGGTCAACGCCGCACGTGCGTTTCCGCCGCCGCCGCCAGGATGTCCGCCAGCTGCGCGGTATTGACCGGCTTGACCAGGTAGTGGTCGAACCCCGCCGCCATCGCCGCCTCGCGGTCCTGCTGGCGGCCGTAGCCGGTCATCGCGACCAGCGTGCTGGCGGTCGCCTGCGGCAGGCGGCGCAGGCGGCGCGCCAGTTCGTTGCCGTCGAAGTCGGGCAGGCCGATGTCGAGCAGGCAGACGTCCGGCGCCAGCGTTTTCGCCAGTTCCAGCGCGTCGCCGGCGCAATACGCGACTTCGACCTGGTGCCCGGCCGAGCGCAGGAACAGCTGCAGCGTGTGCACCGCGTCGGCATTGTCGTCCACGAGCAGCATGCGCAGCGGCGCGATACCCTCGGCCAGCACGGCCTCGCGCGCCGGCGGCGGGGGCGGCAGCGCTTCCTGCGCGAAGCGCGGCAGGCGCACCGTGAACGTGGAACCCTTGCCCAGCCCGGGGCTGTGGGCGCCGACGCAGCCGCCGTGCAGCTCGACCAGGCTCTTGACCAGGGCCAGGCCCAGGCCCAGGCCGCCCTGCGAGCGGTCCGGCGTGCGTTCGGCCTGGGTGAACAGGTCGAACACGCGCTCGACCAGGCCGGGCTCCATGCCGATGCCGTCGTCGGCCACGCTCAGGACCCAGTCGGCGCCGTCCGCCTCCAGTGCCAGGCGGATCGTGCCGCCTTCCGGCGTGTACTTGGCGGCGTTGCCGAGCAGGTTCGCGCAGACTTGCACGAGGCGCTTGTGGTCGCCCTTGACGTGGGCCGCCTCCGGTGGCAGTTCGATCACCACGCGGTGGCGCCGCGCCGCGATCAGGGGGCGGACCTGCTCGGCCGCGTCGTCCACCACGCGCTTCACGTCGAGCACCTGGGTCGACAGCGACACCAGGCCGCGCGTCACGCGCGAGACGTCCAGCAGGTCGTCGACC
>DAMAFT010000570.1:0-3514 GCA_031995805.1 Massilia sp. | reverse complement strand
GACGCTCAAGAGCACGCGCCCGTTCCCGGGCTGGTCGGCGCTGCTGCCGGTCGTCGGCGCCGTGCTGCTGATCGCCGCCGGGCCGCAGGCCTGGGTCAACCGGCGCATCCTGGCGAACCGCCACCTGGTGAGCATCGGCCTGGTCAGCTATCCACTGTACCTGTGGCACTGGCCGCTGCTGTCGTTCGCGCAGATCATCGAGGCGGGCGCGCCGGCGCGTTCGCTCAAGCTGGCCTGCCTGGGCGCCGCGGTGGTACTGGCATGGCTGACCTGGCAGCTGGTCGAGCGGCCGCTGCGCGGCGCAGCCCCTGGCAACACCCGGGGCCGCGCCAAGGTGATCCTGCTGGCGGGGGCGATGCTGGCGCTGGCCGGGGCCGGGGCCGCCATCTGGCGCGCGGACGGCGTGCCGGACCGCGAGGCGGTCGTCGAGAGCAAGCTGCAGCAGCAGGACCTGGTCCTGGTCGAGGACCGCGCCAGGGCCGTGGCCTGCAAGGCGCGCTACGGCTTCGAATCGGCGTACGAATACTGCCAGCTGGACGACGCGGGCAAGGCGCCGACCGTGGTGCTGATCGGCGACAGCCATGCCTACCACCTGGTGGCGGGACAGACGACATACTGGCGTGCGCGCGGCGAAAACCTGCTGCTGCTCGGCACCGCGGTGCCTTTCTTCGGCATGCCCGACTTCGGCAACGCGTACCAGAAGGCCACCCCGAAGATGCTCGACATCGCGTTGAACACGCCGAGCGTGAAGACCGTCGTCATCTCCACCGCGCTGCTGCTGCGCCAGACGCCGGCCGAGAAGGCGCTGCTGGTGGCGGCGTTCCGCACCACGCTGGAGACATTCACCGCCGCCGGCCGCGAGGTCATCTTCGTCACCGACAATCCGACGCTCGGCTTCGAGCCGCGCACCTGCATCCGCCGCGCCGCCGTGGCCAGCTCGCAGACGCGCACCGACTGCTCGGTGCCGCGCAAGGAATTCGACGCGGCGCGCGCGAACAACGCCGACCTCGCGCCGGTGCTGAAGGACTTCCCGCAGGTGAAGGTGTTCGATCCGGCCGGCGCGCTGTGCGACGCCGACAAGTGCCGCGTGCTGCGCGACGACGCGCTGCTGTACCGCGACACCCACCACCTCAGCTACCGCGGCGACCTGCTGGTGGGCGAAGCGTTCGCGCGCTGGCGCGCGGCGCATCCCTGACGCCCGGGCGGGTTCGGCCGGGCGCCGGGCCGCGCGTCAGAACGTCTCCCACTCGCCGCCGGCGGCGACCGGCTCGCGCCGCGCCTGGACCTTCCCCGTGGCCGCCGCGGTGCCGGCGCCGATGCGGCGCGGCGCGGCCGCGCGCACGGCCGGACGTGCAGCCGGACTGGCCACGAGCGGCGCCTGCTGCTGCGCCTGCCCCGTCTCGAACGTGCCGACCAGCGTCGCCAGGCGGCCCGCCTGTTCCTGCATCGCATCGGCCGCCGCCGCCGCTTCCTCGACCAGGGCCGCGTTCTGCTGGGTCACCTGGTCCATCTGTGCGATCGCCTGGTTGACCTGCTCGATGCCGGCGCGCTGCTCGTCGCTGGCGGCGGCGATGTCGCCCACCAGCGCCGTCACGCGGCGCACGCTGCCGACCACGTCGTCCATCGTGCTGCCGGCCTGGCCGACGAGGCGGTTGCCCGCCTCGACCTGCGCCACCGAGTCGACGATGAGTTCCTTGATTTCCTTCGCCGCCGCGGCCGAGCGCTGCGCCAGGGTGCGCACCTCGCCGGCGACGACGGCGAAGCCGCGGCCCTGCTCGCCCGCCCGTGCCGCCTCGACGGCCGCGTTCAGGGCCAGGATATTGGTCTGGAACGCGATGCCGTCGATCACCGCGATGATGTCGGCGATCTTGCGCGACGATGCATCGATCGCCCCCATGGTCTGCACCACCTGGGCCACGACGGCGCCGCCGCGCTCGGCCGTGCCGGACGCGTCCGCCGCCAGCGCGCTGGCCTGGCGCGCATTCGCGGCGTTCTGCTGGACGGTCGAGGTCAGCTCTTCCATCGACGATGCCGTCTCCTCGAGCGAGCTGGCCTGCTGCTCGGTGCGCGCGGACAGGTCCTGGTTGCCGGCGTTGATCTCGCCGGATGCCGTCGCGATGGCGTCGGTGCCGGCGCGCACCCGCGTCACGATGTCGAGCAGCGCGCCGTTCATCTCCTTCAGGGCGCCCAGCAACTGGCCGGTCTCGTCCCGCGAACGCACCTCGACGCGGGCGGTGAGGTCGCCCTGCGCCACCCGGCGCGCCACGCCGACCGCGTATTCCAGCGGCGCCGTGATGTTCCTGGCCAGCCAGAACGCCAGCGCCAGCGCCAGGAGCGCGGCGGCGACGCCACCGCCGACCAGCGTCAGCGCCATGGTCGTGGCCATGCCGGCGACGGCGGCGGTGCGCGTGTCCATCAGTAGCGCCTCGTCGGCCTTGATGTCGGCGACCAGCCTGCGCATCGCATCCATCCCGCGCTTGCCCTTGCCGGCCTGCTCCAGTTCGACCACGGGGGCCAGCGCGGCGTCCGGCGTGGCGCGGCGCAGCGTGACGGTCGGGTCGACGGCGGCTTCCAGCCAGCGGCGCTGTTCCTCGGCCAGGTGCTGCAGACGCTCCTGCTGGCGTGGATTATCGGCCGTCAGCCGGCGCGCGGCGTCGAGGTGCTTGCCGAACGCCGTCTTGCCCGCGTCGTAGGGTTCCAGCGACGCCTCCTTGCCCGTCAGCGCGAAGCCGCGTGCACCCGTCTCGATGTCGACCAGGCTCGCCAGGACGGCATCGATTTCGGCCAGCACCTGGTAGGTATGGACGTTCATCGCGTTCGCGCCGCCAAGCCGCGAAAAGTTAATGTAGGAAACACTTACCAGCACGATCAGCAGCGCAACGACGGCGCCGAAGCCGAGGTACAGGCGGGTACGGATCTTCAGGTCGGACAGTTTCATGTCTAGATAACATAGTTGGTTATGCAATATAACAACGTCTTGGTAAGCGTTGCGGTACGGCAATATACCTGATGGGTAGGCGACTCCGTGTGAAATGTGAGATCCCTGTGACTTTTCAGACACACATCGATGACAGTCCGGCAAAGCGGCTGGCGGCCCGTACGTTTCTGGCGGCCAACGGCGAATACGGCCCTGTACAGCCGTACCCCAGTCCTGCTACCATGAGAATGATTCTCATTTCACAAAAACCCTGTACACCATGCGCCAGACGACCCGGACCCGCCTGCACATCGCCTCCCGCGTGGGCGCCGCCCTCCTCGGCGGCTATGCCTTCACCTGGGGGACGATCGCCCTCGTCGTCGCGGCGATGAGCGCGGCCGGCGCCGAATTCCACGACGGCGAGCACCTGGCCTACCTGGTCGGCATCCTGGTGTTCCTGGTCGCGTTCCTGGGGGCGTTCGCGGCGCGCAGCCTGCGCCGCACATGGATCGTGCTGGCCGGCGGCGCCGTCGCGATGAGCGCCTGCGCCTCGCTGCTGCAAAGCCAACTGGTCTGACCGGAGGAGTTCGACATGCT
>DAMAFT010000569.1:0-3514 GCA_031995805.1 Massilia sp. | reverse complement strand
GGCGAATCCCCCATCTGGCATCCGGTCGAGTCGGCGTTGTACTGGGTCGACATCGACGGCCGCACGGTGCACCGCCTGCACCCGGCCAGCGGCAAGCATTCGTCGTGGCAGATGGCGACCGAGCCGTCCGCGCTCGCGGCCGACCAGGACAACAACCTGGTCGTCGCCACGCGCGCCGGCTTCGTCTACCTGAACACCACCACGGGCGAGACCGAGGACATGGTCGCGGCCCCCTACGACACCGGGGTCATGCGCTTCAACGACGGCCGCGTCGATCCGGCCGGACGCTTCTGGGTCGGCACCATCTACGAGCCGCGCGATGCGCAGAAGGCCGAGATGTACGTGCTCGACAAGGGCGAGCTGCGCCAGGCCTGGGCCGGCGGCATGACCAATTCGAACGGCCTGTCCTGGAGCCCGGACGGCAGGACGATGTACCACGCCGACACCACCAGCCACCGCGTCGACGCCTACGACTACGACGTGGCGAGCGGCCTGGCCTCGAACCAGCGCAACCTGGTCGCCTTCCAGGACGACAAGAAGGCGCCGGACTACGGCGGCCGTCCGGACGGCGCGGCGATGGACAGCGAAGGCAACTACTGGGTCGCGATGTTCGAGGGCGCGCGCATCGTCAAGCTGTCGCCTACCAGCGAACTGCTGGCCGAGATCCAGCTGCCGGTGCGCTGCCCGACATCGGTCTGCTTCGGCGGCCCCGACCTGCGCACGTTGTACGTGACCAGCGCCAGCCACGGCCGCACGGCCGCGGAGCTGGAACAGTACCCGCACAGCGGCAAGGTGCTGGCCTTCCACGTCGACGTGCCGGGGATCGAGCAGCCCGAATATCAGGCTTGAGCGTAGGGTGGACGGCTTCGCCGTCCACGCGTTCAGGTCACGCGTGCGTCCATGCGAACGCTGGCTGGACGCGTGGGCGGCAGAGCCGCCCACCCTGCTTGCTAACGCTATACCGAACGTGTATTGTTCGCTGGAAATATTCTTGCCAATTTTTCCAGCATGCCCACAGCGACCACCCTCGACTTCCTTCCCCTCGGCGCCGCCATCCTGTCGACCGACACCGGCCAGCGCACCCAGATCGTCATCACCAACCACTCCACGTCCAGCCTGAAGGTCTTCTGGATCGACCGCGCCGGCGTCGAACAGCCGTACGGCGAGATCGCCCCCGGCGCCAGCTGGCAGACCGACACCGTCGGCGGCCACGCCTGGAAAGTCGCGGGCGCGGACGGCGCGTCCGGCTTCAAGTTCCTGGCGACGCTGCCCGGCGAGATCACGGTGGGCAGCGGCGGCGCGCCGGCCTTCTTCGACTTTTCCGAGCACGTCGGCGCCAGCCCGCTGGGCGACTGGTCGACGGCCCAGGGCTATGGCCTGATCAATGTCGCCGCATCGCTGGGCGTGACCGACCTCGGCGCCACGCTGCCGATGAACGGCCAGAACAACAACCTGGCGCTGAACCTGATCAGCGCCTCGTCGGCCTGGGCCGCGGGCTATACCGGCAAGGGCGTGAAGGTGGCCGTGGTCGACATCGGCATCGCGGCGCATCCTGAAATCGACGGCAACCTCGCCGGCGGCGTCGACCTGCTCGACAACGACGCCGATCCGCGGCCGACGCCCGGCACCTACCAGTACCACGCGCTGGGCGTGGCGTCGATCATCGCCGGCAGCCATGCCGCGCACGGCGGCCGCGACACCATGGGCGTGGCGCCGGACGCCAGCCTGCTGAGCGTGCGCATCGGCGACGGCAACAACAGCAGCGACAAGGTGGCGCTGGGCATCCGCTGGGCCGTCGACAACGGCGCCAAGGTCATCAGCCTGCCGCTGGGCAGCGGCAGCACCGCCATCGACGGCCAGATCGACAGCGCCATCCACTATGCCTACCAGCACGACGTGGTGGTCGTGATCGCCGGCGGCAACAACAGCCACTACGGCGCCACCGGTCCGGCGCTCAGCGCGGAATCGGGAGAAGCGATCGCCGTCGGCAACCTGAACGCGCTGGCGGGCAGTCCCTACGCATCGTCGAACCAGCCCGGCCAGGATCCCTTCCCCTGGGTCATGGCCGGTTCGAGCGGCTACGTGCCGACGGGCGGCGGCGGCTATGCCTTCTACGACGACGGCGGCACCTCGTTCGCCGGCCCCTACGTCGCCGGCCTGGCGGCACTGCTGTTCCAGCAATCGCCGCATGCCAGCGCCAGGGACGTCATCGCCGGCATCGTGCGCGGCGCCGCGCTCGGCCCCAGCGCCGCCAACGATGCGCCGCGCCAGGTGCTGGCGGGCAGCGACGGCGCCGACTGGCTGAAAATGGCCGCCGGGATCGATGCGATCGACGGCAAGGCAGGCATCGACACCGTCCAGTTCGGCGGCCGGCACGCCGACTACACGATCGCGCGGGACGCCGGCGGCTTCCATGTCGGCGGCAAGGACGGGACCGTCGTCCTGTCCGGCATCGAGCGCCTGGCCTTCGACGACGCCACCGTCGCCCTCGACCTCGACGGCAACGCCGGCATGGTCTACCGGCTCTACCAGGCCGCGTTCGGCCGCCCGCCGGACGACGTCGGCCTCGGCTTCTGGATCCAGGCCAGGGACGCCGGCCAATCGCTGGACGCCATCGCCGGCCAGTTCCTGACGTCCGCCGAAGCGGTCAAGCTGTACGGCGCGCAGGCGAGCAACGCCGACCTGATCGAGGCCGTGTACCGCAACGTGCTGCACCGCGCGCCCGACCAGGCCGGCTACGACTACTGGATCGCGGCCCTCGACCACGGCAACGTTCCCGTCGCCCAGTTGCTGACCTCCTTCAGCGAGAGTACGGAAAACCAGCAGGCCGTCGCCCAGATCGTCGGCAACGGTTTCGCCTTCACGCCCTACCACTGAGCTGCCTTCGCGCGGCGCCCATCCGGAGCGCCGCGCCCTGCCGCATGAGGATATGGCACCATATCCTCCAGGCTTCGCCTGACGTAGTAAATTTACTTGCGAAATCCCCTATCGCGTAGTAAATTTACATTATCCATCACCTCCGATTCCGACACCATGGCCCTTTCCGACTTCGACCTCGTTTTCTTCGGCGGCAGCGGCGACCTTGCGATGCGCAAGCTGCTGCCCGCGATGGTTGCCCGCGACGTCGCCGGCGACCTGCCGGCAAGCGCGCGCATCATCTGCGTGGGCCTCGATCCGATGTCGCAGGAAGCCTTCCTGCGGATGATCGAGACGAACGCCAAGCCCAACGTGAAGGAAACGGTCGACGCGAAGGCCTGGCAGCAGTTCCTGGACCGCGTCACCTACGTGGCCGTCAACGCCAGCGACGCCGCCAGCTACGCGCCGCTGGCCGAGGCGTTGCGCCGCGACGGATCGCTGACGCGCGTGTACTACCTGGCCACGCCGCCGTCGCTGTTCGCGCGCATCTGCGACAACCTGGCCGCCGTCGGCCTGGCCACGCCGAACTCGCGCGTGGTGCTGGAAAAGCCGCTGGGCCGCGACCTGGCCTCGGCCAAGCAGATCAACCTCGACGTCG
>DAMAFT010000568.1:0-3521 GCA_031995805.1 Massilia sp. | reverse complement strand
CCCGGCGCGGCCAGCGCCGCGGCGCCGCCCGCCGCCGCGCCGGCGCCCGCCAGGGCCGGCGCGCCGGCAGCCGGGATGGTGGCCAGCGGGGCCGGGGCCAGGCGCTGGGTCAGCAGCTTCATCAGCGGGCGCAGCACCAGGAACCAGCCCAGCAGGGCGCCCAGCGCGTACATCGCCCAGCCGGTCATGTCGACCACGTTGTCGCGTTCCTGCCACCAGGGCTCGGCCGCGACCGGCGCCGGGAAGCTCAGCGAGGACACGGCCAGCACGTCGCCGCGCGCCGCGTCGATGCCCAGGCCGCCGCGCAGGATCTTGTCGATGTTCGCGATCTCGGCCGGGGTCCAGCCGGTCTTGGCATTGCCCGCCTTGGCGTTGTTCAGCACCACGGCGACCGACAGCTTCTTCAGGCGCCCGCGCGAGCGCTTGATCTGGGTGATCGCGCGGTCGTAGGCGTACTGGCGGGTGGTGGCGTTCTTGCGCGCGCTGCCGTCGTCCGGCTTGGCGGCGTTCGGGTCGGCCGGCGCCGCGTTCGGGTCGGCCGGCGGGTTGGCCGGGACCGGCGGGCGGTTCGACAGCGTGCCCGGCACGCCCATCGCCATGCGGTTCTTCTCCATCTCCTCGCGCATCGCTTCGCTGGTGACCTTCGGGGCTTCGCCGTACTTTTCCTGGGTTTCCTCGACCTTGTCGTTGTCGACGTCGGCGGTCACGCTGACCTTGAAGTTGTCGGCGCCGAGCACGGGGCCGAGCAGTTCGTTGACGTTGGCGCGCACCTCGTCCTGGAAGCGCTTGGCGGCGGCGTCGCCCTGGGCGGCGCCGTCGAAGCCCTCGCTCAGGTCGACGCGCGAGGACAGGTAGTTGCCGTTCTGGTCGATCAGCGACACGCGGCCCGGGGCCAGGCTGGCGACGCTGCCCGAGACCAGGTTGACGATCGCGGCGATCTGCTCGTTCGACAGCGTCTTGCCCGGCTTGGTCGCGATCACGACCGAGGCCGAGGACTTGTCGCCGTCGGCGGCCACGAAGGAGCTCGACTTGGCGATCGCCAGGTGCACGCGCGCCGAGGCGATCGCGTCCATCGTCAGGATCGACTGCGCCAGTTCGCCCTCGAGGCCGCGGCGGAAGCGCACGTCCTGCACGAACTGCGACACGCCCAGCGGGTCGTTCTTGTCCATCAGTTCCAGGCCGGCCGGCAGTTGCGCGGTCACGCCCTTGGCGGCCAGCAGCATGCGCACCTTGCCCAGCTGGGAAGCGGGGACCAGCACCTGGCCGGATTCGGGATGCACGCGGTAGGGCACGTGCTCGGCCTCGAGCACGCTCATCATGTCGCTGGCGGCGACCTTCTCGCGCGCGCCGAACACCGGCTTGTAGCCCGCCTGGTCGTTCCACATGTACAGCATGACGGCCGCGGTGATGCCGATGGCCAGCACCAGCATCGGTGTCAGGTTCTTCGACAGCGACGGCGGCAGGGCCAGGCGCTTGCCGGCGAAGGTATTCTTGAGGGTAGCGATCACGTCGTTCGTTCCTGTCAGACCGGCAGCTTGAGCAGCTCGTCCATGGCGCCCATGACCTTGTTACGGACCTGCATCAGCATCTGGAACGACAGGCTGGCCTGCTGCGAGGACAGCATCGCGCCGACCAGGTCGTCGCTCTTGCCGCTGTCGACGGCCGCCATCTTCTCGCCGGCGACGCGCTGTTCGTTGTCGACACTGGCCAGCGCATCCTTCATGCTTTGCGTGAACGAGACATTGCCGTTGTTGTTGCCCTGCACAAGCTGGCCGGCATCCATTGCCGGCGTGACGGCGAGGCGCCCCGCCTCGTTGGTCAGCGCGGCCAGGTCAGCCTGGATCAGGCCGGCAAGTTCAGTTGCCATCGTTGTTGGACTCCCATGCGTGAGGTTGGTGTATCGTGACAATTAATTAAAACTGTCAATGAATTACTGGTGACAAATGTTGCTGCAATTCACTTTAATTGCGGCAATTGTTAAATTGTTAGTTTCGTGGCACGACTTGGTTTCTTCCGCGGAACCGGGGAGAATATCAGCTGTCGTTCTGACTACTCTAGGTAAATTTTTGTTTTTCAAGGGACAGTTCCCGCATCTTACCGTAGGGCAATCGCGAATTCAAAGAGGAATATCATCTGATTCGACACAATTTAACGGGTATAATAGTTGCCCAGAAGAATGAAAAAATAGTATTGCCAATTAACATTTTTTTATCAATCCATGTCGAACGCTACCCCTGACAACAACCAGCAGTACCAGGCGCTGGACCCCACGCTTCTAGGGCGTCCGGTACACCTGCTGCCCCAGTTTGCCGGGCGTCTGCAGGACGATCTGGATGCTGCAATGCAAGGTAGCGGACGCCGCTACTGGGCCGGATGGCGCCTCGAGATTGTGGAATTCGGGCGTGTGCCGCGCGAGCAAAACCTGCGCTGGATGGCCGTCAACGGGGCCATGGGAACGGTTTCCATCGTCTTTGAACGTTGTTTGCTGTTGACACTGTTGGAGCGGCGCTACGGTGGGCGTAGCGCCTCCGCAACGCAAAAAGACCCCCAGACGGAGCGGGTCACCGCGACGGAAGAGCGACTGAACGTCGTATTGACGCAACAAACTGTCGATCTGTTGTATGCGCGCGTCGCCGCCAGCATGGGAATGGACGTCGCGCCGCGGCCGGTGGCCGCCGCCGCGGTCACATCCGCGCCGGCGCCCGCGCCCAACGGCTGGGCGGTGCGTATACAAGTGCGCAATGCCGAAGACCAGGCCGGCCAGTTCTGGATCGCGCCCGACCAGCAGCTGATGACCGCGATCCTGGGCAGCCTGCGCCCGGAACTGCCGCGCGGCCCCGCTGCGCGCGGTCCGGCCGAGCCGCTGGCGGCGAAGCTGCAGGTCAAGCTGGAAGGGCGCCTGGTCAGCAAGGAAATCACCCTGGGTGCGCTGTTCGACATGAAGGTCGGCGACGTCATCCCGGTCGACGTGGGCCGGGCCGACGTCCTGCTCGACGAGGCGCGCCTGTTCACCGCTTCCGTGGCGGAGAGCAAGGGCAAGCTGTGTTTAACCTCTTTCGAAGATGCCGAATAAACTATGGACATGAACCTGAACGATCAATTCGCTGCCGGTGGCGATCTCATCATCGATGACCTCGCCGGCGACGAGGCCGCCGCCGCGCCTGCCGCCGCGGGCGCCGCGCGCGCTCCGCGTTTGCCGCAGATGATGCGGCGCATTCCGGTCACGCTGACGCTGGAAGTGGGCTCGACCCGCATTTCGCTGCAGGAGCTGATGTCGATCGGCCCGTCCAGCGTGCTGCCGCTCGACGCGCTGGCCGGCGAGCCGCTGGTCATCAAGGTCAACGGCGCCGCCATCGGCCGCGCCGAAGTCGTGGTCGCCGGCGAGCAGTACGGCCTGAAGGTGATCGACCTGGACGGCCTCAACCTGGACATGCTGACCTCATGACGTCGTCGAAGGGCGGCGCGCTGCTGCGCCGTTGCGCGCCGGCATTCGCCGGCGCAGCGCTATTGGTGGCCGCAGC
>DAMAFT010000567.1:0-3524 GCA_031995805.1 Massilia sp. | reverse complement strand
GCGCCTGTACGCTGGCGCGCGAGATCGACGCGCGCGCCGACTGCGCCGCGATCGAATGGCAGGTGCTGGCCGCGCTGGCGCGCAGCACGCCGCCGGCGCCGGCGACGCCGCCGGCGCGCCGCCTGGCGAAAAGCGCCGGCAGCGCCGTGCGCAGCACGCTGGACGCCGCCGTGCAGCGCGCGGCCGCTGGCGCGCTGCGGCGCCACCTGGCCCAGCTGTCGGAACGCAACGTCGGCGACGGCGCCGTGGTCGTGCTGGACAATGCCAGCGGCGAGATCCTGGCCTACGTGGCGAACGCCGGCGCCGGCGCCGGCGAGGTCGACGGCGTGACGGCGCTGCGCCAGGCCGGCTCCACGCTGAAACCGTTCTTATACGAACTGGCGCTGGAACGCGGCCAGCTGACCGCCGCCTCGCTGCTGGACGACACGCCGGTCGGCCTGCCGGTGGCGGGCGGCCTGTACGTGCCGCAGAACTACGACCACCAGTACCGCGACGCCGCCAGCGTGCGCACCAGCCTGGCCGGCTCGCTCAACGTGCCGGCCGTGCGCACGCTGGTGCTGGTGGGGCTGGAGCGCTTCCACGAGCGCCTGCGCCTGCTGGGCATCGACAGCCTGACGGAAGCGCCGGAATTCTACGGCTGGTCGCTGGCGCTGGGCTCGGGCGACGTCAGCCTGCTGGAACTGGCCAATGCCTACCGCACGCTGGCCAACGGCGGCGTCCACAGTGCCGCGACGCTGCTGCCGGGCACCACGCCGGCCGGGCCGGCCGCGGCGCGCGTGCTCGACGCGCGCGCGACCTTCATCGTGTCCGACATCCTGTCCGACCGCGCCGCGCGCAGCATCACCTTCGGCCTGCGCAACGAGCTGGCGACCGGCTACTGGAGCGCGGTCAAGACCGGCACCAGCAAGGACATGCGCGACAACTGGTGCCTGGGCTACTCGGACCGCTACACGGTCGGCGTCTGGGTCGGCAACTTCGACGGCCGTTCGATGTGGGACGTGTCGGGCGTCGCGGGCGCGGCGCCGGTGTGGCGCGACGTGATGGACTGGCTGCACCGCGACCGCCCCGGCCGTGCGCCCGCGGCGCCGCCGGGCGTGGTGCGGCGCGACGTGGAGTTCCGGCCGGCCGTCGAGCCGCGCCGCGCCGAATGGTTCGTGCGCGGCAGCGAGACGGCTGTCGTCGAGATGCTGGAACCGGCGCGGCGCACGCCGAAGATCGTCTATCCGGCCGACGGCAGCCTGGTCGCGCTCGACCCCGACATCCCGGCGCCGCTGCAGCGCCTGCGCTTCCGGGCCCAGGCCGGCAAGGGCCTGCAATGGCAACTCGACGGGCAGGCCTTCGGCCCGGCCGACGGCGACGCCGGCTGGCATCCGGCGCCGGGCCGCCACGAATTGAAACTGGTCGATGCCGGCGGGCGGGTGCTGTCCGCCGCGGCGTTCGAGGTACGCGGGGCTTCGAATACCTCTCAGGAGCCGGAGGTCTCGACGCGCTCGACCAGCAGCGGCGGCTCGTCCGCCAGCGCGTCCGGCGAGGACGCCGGCACGAACAGCGGCGAATCGGAGCGGTAGGGCACGCGCCCGGCCGGCACGTCGATGGCGGCCGGGTCCAGGTGCAGGTCCTGGTCGTCGAAGAACAGGTGGGCGCGGAAGGCCTTGACCACCTTCGACTTCGGCACGCCGCCCAGGAAGAAGATCTCGTTCACGTACACGCCCCAGTGGCGCAGCGTGTTAATCACGCGCATCTCGGCCGGCGCGCTGCGCGCGGTGACGATGGCGATGCGCAGCGGCGAGGCGTCCGCGCCGAACGGCAGCCGCTCCTGCAGGCGCGCCAGCTTGCGCAGCAGGATCGCGTAGGGGCCGTCGTTCATCGGCTCGTTGCGCTTTTCGTCCTCGACGGTGTGGAAGCGGTCCAGGCCCTCGGTCTTGTAGACCAGTTCGCTGGCATCGTCGAACAGCACGGCGTCGCCGTCGAAGGCGATGCGCACCTGGTCTTCCGGCGGCGCCTCGGCCGCGTGTGGCGGCGGCTTGAGCACCGCGGCGGCGCAGGCCTGGGCGTCGATCACGCGCTGGGCGTCGTCGACGTTGGTGGTCAGGAACAGGTCGACGGCGAAGGCATCCAGGTAGTCGACCACCGACTCGCCGCCGGTGAAGGCGTGGCGTGCGATCGGCAGGCCGCGCGAGCGGATGTTGTTGAACACGCGCATGCCGGTCTCCGGGCTGTTGCGCGACATGACGACCACCTCGACCAGCGGCTTGCCGTCCGGCGGCGCATGGCGGTTCAGGCCGAGCAGGGCGCGCACCAGCGCCATGCCGGTGCCGTCGCGCAGCGGCTCGTTCTCGCGCTCGAGCATGTAGGCGCGGTAGTCGTCCAGCGCACTGCGCGGGTTCCGGGCATACCTGGCCTTGTAGACGGCGTCGGCCTCGGCCAGGTCGAACAGGGCGGTGGCGGAAATGCCGACCACGAGGGTATCGGAGGGGTCGAAGGGCATGGCGGTTCGGATCGGTTGGTTGGGGACGTCAGGGACGAGTTTACCGGACGGACAGCCCGGCAAGCGTATTCCTTTTAGGAAAACATCGTGAGGGAAGGCGCAGGATGCTTGAGTCAGGACAAGGCATGCACCGCAGTGTTCACAAAACCATTGATAATGATTCTCATTTACAAAACGATGGCGATGCGCTACAGTGGATTTTCCCGCATCCACCCGATTCTTTTCGCCATGACCACTCCCGATTCCGCCTGCAGCTGCATCGTCCTGGCCGCCACCGGTGCCGGCAAGGTGACCACCTGTGCCGGGTGCGGCACGGTCCATGTGTCGATGCCGCAGATGTCCCTGCGCCTGACGCGCGCGACGTTCCAGGACCTGGCCGCGCTGGTGGGACCCGCAGCGCTGGCCATCGACGGCGCGCCGTCGCCGTCCGCCGGGCCGTCGCTTGCCGACGACGCCGGGCGAATCCCGGACCGCGCGCTGCACTGAGGAGCCGACCATGTGCGACCACGCCCGCTCTCCTTTCGGCCAGCACGACGACGCCTGCGGCTCGCGCCGCCGCCGGCTGTGGGAACTGCCGTCCAACTGCCACTGCCCGATCATCGGCGTGTGCCTGCCGCTGAACCTGCTGCGCAAGCTGGTCAACAAGGCCTCGGCCACGCCCGTGCAGGGCGACGACTACGACCTGCACGTCTGGACCGTGCACGAATGCGGCAACCGCAACCGCATGGCCGACCTGCTGCAGCGCACGCTGGACGAGCGCTTCGCCGGCGTGATCCGCCAGTTCAAGGGCGCGCGCGACGGCGACGCGCTGATGGCGCTGTGGCGCCGCGCGATGGAAAGCGGCGACACGGCCGGCGCGTTCTGGGCCGCCCTGAGCCATCCGCGCTGCGATGCCTGGCTGACCGAGACGATCGTGCGCGACATGCACATGATCCAGCACCAGGCCGGCGCCGGCGTGCGCGTCGACATCGGCCGCTTCGCCGAGCTGCAGAAGCAGAACGCGCTGCTGGCGGCGGAACTCGAGCAGACCCGCGAC